>JBGUIU010000139.1:0-12599 GCA_045113275.1 Paludibacteraceae bacterium | reverse complement strand
ATAGGTAGGAGCGCTGTTGTCGGCACCGCTCTGAAGCAGATTGACGGTGACATCGTTGACAGAGCAACCGTCACTGATGGTATAATTATAGGTGGTTTCCCATCCACAATTACTGCTTTCATTGATAGTTTCGCCCGCATAGCTAACAGTGATGTTGCTGCAGTCATCCACATAGAGTGCTTTGATGACATCGGTGGCAGGTGCTGCTGCACGGTCGCTGAAGCAGACGGTTTGATTCTCGTTGGTAGGAAGTGAGCTACCTTCTTTGAGGTGTGGACTGTTTTGGTCGCTACCGCTGAGTGATTGATAAAGTGTCGTATTGTTACAACCATCAGAAACCGTGAAGACACGCTGAACGGTCCAACCACAATTGTTACCGCTTATGTTATCGACGTGACTAACCGTTATTGGACCACAGTCGGTGTGCTTTCCTTTTACTGATTCGTCTGTCTCTAATACACTGAGGTCTATATTGTTGTAGCAACTGTTTTGTCCATTAATAGAATGATTAAATTCAGCTCCGTTTTGGAATTGAGGGGCTGTTCTGTCACTGCCGCTGACACTCATGGTAGGAGCAGGTGTAACGGTGTTGCCACACGCATCTGTGATGGTATAAGTGCGGACCCATGTCCAACCGCAGTTGCTAGTAGCGGTAGCTTCGTCGCTGGTGGTTACGGTGAATGTGTTACAGTCTTCGTAAAGAGCTGCTATCTCACTGGCATCTAATAAGGCGGTTGTATCTGCATCAGCAAAGCAGTTGTTCTGTCCTGAAATATTGCTAGGCAGCGTACTTGTAGATTTAAGTGTAGGGGCACTTGCGTCACCGCCGCTGACAGACTGAATATGTGTACCTGCGTAAGTGTTATCGCACGCATCTTTTATAGTAAAGGTACGGGTGATGGTCCATTCGCAGTTGTTTCCTGTTTGATTATCGATATGTGTAACGGTGATTTCGCTACAATCCTCGAAGAGGGCTTTGATATATTCATCACTTGCCAGCACACTCTTGTCAGCTGCTGCGTAGCAATTGTCTTGGCCTGTGATATTGGATGGCCATGAGGCACCGGTTTTTAATTGAGGAGCTGTTTGGTCTTTGCCACTGACACTCATAGAGATGGTTCCATCATAGATGTTATTATGTACATCTTTTATGGTATAGGTACGAGTGATGGTCCAGTTACAGCCGCTAGTTGTGGTTCCATCTTCATGAGAGACAATGATTTCGCTACAATCAGCGAGACGTGCTTTGAGTTGTTCGTCGGTCAATAGTTCGCTGATGTTAGCATTCTCAAGACAGTTATTTTGTAGTCCTGGCACATCGGTTGGTATTGGTTGTATGAACCGTGGAGCGTCTTGATCACTCACCGTGACTGTCTGTGTACAGAAGTCTGTTTTGCTACAACCATCGGTGATGGTATAGACAAAAGACGTTACACCCATTGGAAGGGTCACCTGGTCTCCGATGGCAACCGTTTGGTTGGTCACTTCGCTGTTGCTCATCTTCACTGTGATGGTATAGTCACCACAGGTAACGGATGCTGCCTTAACGTTAGGAATTGTATAGTTTGCACTACATGCATTGTCGTTGCTGGCTGGAAGTGTTTCGTCGTCAGGACATGAGATAGTAGGATCCTCAGTTGCTTTTATTGTTACAGTTGTTTCTATTGAGTCTTTACAGCCTTTGTTGTCAATATACATTTTGACAGGGCGATTTGCATCGCTGGTAATGCTACAGTAGCTTGGCTGATTTATGTCGAGTATAACGCCAGAACTGTCAGCATTGAGGGCATCGCCTGTGGTAGCAAAGGAGATGTTGTAGCCAAACTTTTTATATATTGGATTTCTCTTAACTCCTGTCAAGACAACAGAATCTCTTGAGACAGTCGATTTAGGACAGATCTCGTATGGAGTTAAAGTGAGTTCTCCAACATCAGGTTTCTTGTAGAGGAATATATTGAAGGTGTCTTGATAGGTTACCAGATCCACGCCGTTCTGTGTAGGTGTCATCACCAGTTTGTATGGGGTAGCAATGGTATCATTGACAGCAGCGGTATCGGCAAATTGAATGACTGCTTTTTTGTTTCCATCGATCGTTGTGATATAGTGATTCAGGTTGGCGTTACGATGCAAAGGATGTATCAGTTTCCATTTCCATGAGATAGTACCCTCCATCCATGCGAGAGCATCTGGATTCTTGATGGAGAAGGTATCTTTGGTGCCAGAAGAGGAGAGACAGAGAGGGCTAACACCTTCGATTTCCGGTTTGATAATGTCTGCACAGTCTTCACCGGTGAGGGTGAAAGGAATAATTATCTCGTAGTCTCTTTCTCCAAGCTCTCCACTTGTATATACTCTATAATTATATGAACCTATTTGACTCATTAAAATGTCTGCATATTTATTACCACCTGTACCGCCGGTACTTATTTCGTTTTGATTTACGTCATTCCATGTTGTGTCGTTTTGATTGTTTATGGTGGCTTTTTGCCAGTGAATCTCTGCATTGTAAGGGAAACCAGTGGCATTGACTCGGATAGTGTTGCCTACACAGGCTGAACGTGGCGATACGCAGACGTGTTCTACATTTGCTGAAATATAATCCAGTGCTAATTTAGCACATGGAGGCCATGATTGAAAAGTAATTCCAACCATGTAATCTTGATTGTTGTTAAAAAGGAATTGACCGTATGATGTAATGTCGAATCGTAATACTTTTGTTTTTTTTGCAATATTTTTGAGTTTTGCTCCGATTGCGTTCCCATCAATTTGACCTTTTTTACTAGTTGAGATATAATCAAGATAATCACCATTAGTTCCATTGTATATAAAAATATCAAGGCTGTTATAAGAATTATTTCCAAATTCAGTCCTGAAGTTAATAGATACTCCGTTCTCAATATTGTCACAATCTGATAAATCTACATAATATCGATATGTTATGCTGTAGTATTTGTTGGTGTAATAATTATGGTCAAATTTTAATTCAACGGGAGCTTCTGTTATATGTGAAATGTAATAAAAATAATTATCGTTTGAAGATGGATAAATATTTGCAAAATGAGAATTCTTTTGTTTCAGATCATTATAGCTGATAATTTCCTTATCGGGATCTTCATCCTTTCCTCTGTGATATATTTTAATGTGTTGTTCTGTAAGGTATTCTTCAATTCCAGTTACTGTTCTGGTGTGTTCATTCCAATCTACATTGTCAACTCCATTGGTAGGATTATAATCAGTTCCATTGTAGTATTCCCCTGTTGAGGTTTGACGGCAGACAGTTTCATCGCAGTTTGTGGTTAAAAGTTTAACGGAGGCAACATTTGAAGCAGTCTCGGGTTTGTTCAATTTTTCTACATAGACACTGAAATAGTAATCGCCGCCCTGTTGATAGCTAAGATCACTTGGCATTTCATCAAACACGCAAGAGTTATGCGTTGTCTCTTTGTATTTATGCCAAGATGAACCATCTTTGGAGTAATACCACTGCAAAGTATCTTCGACAGCGAATGTGTTTACAGAGAAATATAATGGGTCTCCTGCACAAGCTGATGTTGGACCTGTTATAGTTTGCGCATTTGCTACTATGCAAGAAAAAATAATTGAAACAGCGAATAGGGCACCCTTTAATTGCCTGCTAAAAATGCTCATTATGTTTAGTTTTTTGTCTATGAATAACCTAGTTTATGCAATACTCTCACCTATCATCTACACTTATATCCGAATATCGTTCCCGTCTATAGTCATCAAGTATCCGAAAATCATGCAAATTTATATATTTTTTTTGTAAAGGAACAATGTGAAATGCAACAAATTTAGGGGGTTGATGCTTGTATATGCACTAAAAATCATATTTTTCCCTCTGTTTGTATCGTTCTTTTTTTGTTTTGTGACTTTTGCGAAAGGACGTAAAAGTTAACACCTGATAGTTAATTGTGTATGCTCCACAGCCACTTCCTGATGTAAAAAAATAGAAGCGGAATGACGGAATTTCTCAGGTGATTCGGTGGTGTAAAACAGACAGGTTCCGTTCTTGGTGAGCTGTCGCTCTAATGTGTCATGTCTTTGCAGATATGATTGCAAACTCTCGGCTACGATATTCCCTTGCGCAATGATTTGAATGTGGTCAGGTAGATATTTTTTTATTTTGTTAATCAACAATGGATAGTGGGTGCACCCTAAGATGATGGTGTCAATCTCCGCATCTTTCTCTAGTAATTCATTGAGGTATTTTTGTACGAAGTAATCTGCACCGTCACTGGCATACTCTCCATTTTCTACGAGTGGTACCCACATTGGACAGGCTTGTCCTGTCACATGAAGGTCAGGATATAACTTATTGATTTCAATAGGGTAGGATTGGGATTGAATGGTGCCCGGTGTACCTACAATTCCTACGTGTTTGCTTTTCGTTATGCTTCCTACTTTCTCGACTGTGGGACGGATTACACCTAAGACACGACGGTCAGGATTCCATAACGGCAAATCATTTGTTTGAATGGTTTTCAATGCTTTAGCTGAGGCGGTGTTGCAGGCCAAAATCACCAGTGGACATCCTAGGGAGAATAGCTTCTCCGTGGATTGTTTCGTAAATTCATATACTACATCGAATGATCGTGTTCCATAGGGCGTACGAGCATTATCGCCTAAATAGATGAAGTCATATTGAGGCATTCTTTCTCGAATTTTCTCAAGGATGGTCAATCCTCCGTAGCCGGAGTCAAATACCCCGATAGGTCCTGAAATAGATGGAAAAATCACGATGTATAATGAATTAAAGTGGTTGAAAATAAAATCGGACAGTGAATAACAACATTCTTCACTGTCCGGTAATCTTATTTAATTAAATTATTTCCCCATTGCTTGAGGGTCAATTTTTTTCAGTGTTTTGATACCCAACTTCTTTTGAACAAAAGGAGTGACATCAATAGCATCGTTTGATTTGAATTGAAGCATGTTTAAATCAAAGATGTATAAGAATCCGTTTTCAGCACCCACTTCGTTGATTGTCTTACGAAGTTTCTCAAGAATAGGCATTTGCATTTGTTCTTGTTTCTGTTGAAGAGAAGTTTGAGCTTGTTGGTAGTAGTTTTGCATTCTGTTTTGCAATGTTTGCAACTCTTCCATACGGTTCTTCTTGATGGTTTCGTCCCATGTAGCTTCCCCTTCTTTGAATTCTACTAACTTACGAGTATATTCATCTTCCATTTTTTTCACTTCAGCTTCGTGAGCATTAGCTGACTTTTTCAAGGCAGAATCAGCAGCTGCTGTTTCTGGCATAGACATGAAAAGAGTTTGGATATCAATGTATCCTAATTTCACATTTGCATTTTGAGCAAAGGCTGCCAATGGAGCGGCCAAAATGAATAATAAAAATAATCTTTTACGCATTTTATTTTTTGATTTAATAATTATCTTTTTTGCGATGGCAAATATACTATTTTATTTTGAATTGGCTGTATAGCCTAGTTTCTCTAATACTTCATCGCTGATGTCAATCTTAGGAGAGAAGTAGATGATGTCTGTGCTATTGGAACGTTCCAAAACAACTTGATATCCTTTGGTGTCAGCAACCTGTTTTACAGCTACATACACTTCATCTTGAATTGGTTGAATCAAACTAACTCTTTTCTGGAAAAATTCACCGTTTGGACCAAAGTATTTTCTTTTCAAATCATTTGCTTCTTTTTCTTTGGCTACGATTTCATTCTCTTTCTTTACTTTCATCTCATCGGATAAGAAAACCACTTCCGTTTGGTAATTCTTATACAATGTCTTTGCTTCCTCATTCTTTGCTTCTACTTCTTTTTGCCACTTTTCTGACACTTGTTTTAATTGCTCATTAGCTGACTCATACATAGGAATATTTTTCAATACATATTCCATGTCAATAACAGCAACTTTTTGTGCTGATGCACATAGTGCAGTCCCTAAAACGACTATTGCTAAAAATAACTTTTTCATACGCTATCTATTTTATCACGTTGTATATATCTGTCTATAAATAATTTGTTTAAAATTCCTGACCAATCACAAAGTGGAAGTTATGTCCTCCTTCTCCTGTGACATATGGCTCATCAAATCCATATCCCCAATCGACTCCAATTAATCCCAACATAGGAAGGAAGATACGAATACCTGCTCCTAATGATCTTTTTAAATCAAATGGATTGAAGTTCTTGAAGTCCATCCACGCATTTCCTGCATCAGCAAATGCCAAGAGATAGATGGTGGTGGTGGATTCCATCATAACAGGATATCGTAGTTCTAGAGAGAGTCTAGAATATAAGTTACCTGCTTGACGATCTGAGATAGGGTCTGTCGGTGTTAACGCACCGTTTTTGTAACCACGTATTTTGATGGCGGTAGTAGCGTATGTGCTGCTATAACCTGACATACCATCTCCTCCTACGTAGTAGCGTTCAAATGGTGAACGTCTCTTTTCGTTATAATAACCTAAGAATCCATATTCCATACGTGTCATCAACACCAATTTCTGGTTGGCCGACAATGGGGTGAATGTTTGTGCTTTGAATTCTACCTTATAATACTCTACCCATTTGTATAAATCTTCTTGCATCTCGGCATACTCAGCTTCTGACAAGCCTCTTTTCTTGTCATCGTCTGACCCGTTTCTATACTTAGTTACTAGTTCTTCGATACGATCATTGTTCTTAAACAATGAGTAAGGCGGAGTCATCTGAAGCATTAAAGAGAGTTTAGATCCTCGTCTTGTGTAGTATGGATTGTCTATAGAGTTTCGGCTCCATGTGCAAGAGAGACTAAGATTGTTGGCATGTCCATCCGAGATCTCTAGAAGTGTCCACTTCTGTAATGCATAATGGCGGTAAGCTAATTCACCATAGATGGAGAAGAAGTCGTCTGGCCAGTTCAATCGTTTTCCGATACCCACAGATGCTCCGATGGTCATAATGTATTTGTTAGGATCTGCAGAGGCTGCAACATCGTAATTGTTGTCGCTGTAATAGAGACTGTTGGTGTAGTTCTCACTCCAATAGCGAGTGTTCACACCTGTTTGTTTTGACCAATAGATAGAAGAGGAAAGACTTGTAGGTCTCTTGCCTCCTAACCAAGGTTCCATGAAAGAGATGCTTGCAGAGGTGTAGTAACGTGCATTGGTTGAGAATCCTAATGACAATGTTTGTCCGTCACCCTCTGGTAATGGATGGTAAGCATCTTTGTTGAAGATATTCTTCATGGAGAAATTGGTGAATTTCAAGCTGAGTGTTCCAACAACACCAGCAGAACCATATCCGAATGATACTTCGGCTTGGTCATTCTTCTTCTGTTCTAGATTATAGATGATATCTACAGTACCGTTTTCAGGGTCTGGTACAGGTCGAATGTCCATCTTTTCTGGATTGAATTGTCCTGTGGCAGCCAATTCACGTGCAGATCGTTGCAAATCAGATCGACTGAATAATTGACCTGGTTTGGTTCGAAGCTCTCGACGGACTACATGTTCATATATTGCATTGTTTCCTGTAATGACAATGTTGTTGATGGTAGCCTGTTGACCTTCATATATACGAAGTTCTATATCGATGGAATCTCCTTCGACGTTGGTTTCTACAGGTTCGACATTGAAGAAGAGATATCCATTGTCTAGATACAAATTGGACATAGCATCTTCGTCTGTCGTCAAACGATTGTTGAGTAGGATTTGATTATATACATCCCCTTTCTTTATTCCTAACACTTTGCTTAATTCTTCGCTGGAATAGATGGTGTTGCCAACCCACGTGATGTTTCTGAAATAGTATTTCTTTCCCTCTTCAAAGTTCATGTATATATCTACACGATTCTTTTTCTTCGGACAACTCACCACGCTGTCACTTGTTATAGTAGCATCACGGAATCCATATTCATTGAATTTGTCAATGGCGAGACCTTTATCGTTTGCATATTCTTCAGCAATGAATTTTTTCGTTTTGAAGATTGTCTTGATACTTCTCTCCTTTGTTTTTTTCATGGCATGTTTGATTCGGCCCTCCTTCATCTCGTTGTTACCTGAGATAAAGATTTTATGAACCTTCACTTTTTTACCTTTGTCAATATTTATGACGACATTGACATTGCCAGGGTGTTTGTTGTCTTCTTGTGCTACAAGGGATATCTCTGCGTTTTGATAGCCTTCGCCGATGTAATGTTTCTTGACGGTTGCTTTGGTTCGAACAATCAGGTTAGGCGTTAATTGTCCTCCTTTTTTTATAGGAAGTGATGAGATGATATCCTCTTTTTCACGGTCTTTGATACCGTCGATGATAATATCAGAAATACGGGCTCTTGATTTTAAGTCGATGTTGAGCCAGATCTTTTTTCCGTCAGTTTTAGTAGCAAGGATTTTTACATCGCTGAATAATCCCTGTTTCCAGAACTTCTTGATGGCTTTACTGATTTGTTCCCCAGGCACTTTTATTTTTTGTCCTTTGGAGAGTCCCGAATAACTTATGATAACAGATTTGTCGAAGTTGCAGTTACCAGATACTGTGATGTCTGCAATTTCATATTCTTTAGGTGTGTCGGTGTATTCGATGTTGGGTACATACGTATTTGTATTGGTATCCGTTATAGAAGGGGCGGATAGCGTGTCGCCCACGATCACACTAGAAGAGTCTGTGACAGATTCTTGTGCAGTGATGTTTAGACATCCGACAGAGAGTAGTAATATATATGCTAAAAATCGATTCATCGTTGATTGAGGTTAAGAAAGCTGTTCACTGGTTTTGCCAAATCGACGTTCTCTTTTTTGATAGTCGATGATAGCATCATAAAATTGCTCCTTCTTAAAGTCTGGCCAGCAAATGTCAGTGAAATATAACTCTGAATAGGAGAGTTGCCACATAAGGAAGTTACTGATTCTGTATTCACCACTGGTGCGAATCAAAAGATCTGGGTCAGGGATGCCTTTTGTGCTAAGGTAATTAGCAAAAAGATCATCGTTAATATCCGCTGTGGATATTTTACCTTCTTTTGTATCCTTGGCAATCTGTTTAACAGCTTCGATGATTTCCCAGCGAGAAGAGTAACTAATGGCAAGAACCAATTTTAGTCCCGTGTTTTTTTCAGTCAGCTTCATTGCATCGTGAAGATTGGCGCATGTTTTTTCTGAAAGTCGGCTCCAATCACCTATGACCATTAGACGAACATTGTTTTTACTGATTTTCTCAATGTTATGTTTGAGCGCAGAGGAGAGAATTTCCATTAGAGCATCAACTTCAGCTTTGGGACGATTCCAATTCTCCGTTGAAAAAGCGTAGAGCGTGAGGTATTCGATGCCAAGCTCAGCAGCAGCTTCCGTCACTTTGTCAACAGAATCGACACCATTCTGATGTCCGAAAACTCTGTCGTGACCATGCTGTTTAGCCCAACGTCCGTTTCCATCCATGATGATGGCTACATGACGGGGAAGTCTCTTTTTGTCTATTTGATCTATATGCGTCATAGTCTAAAATTGTAATGTGCGGCAAGCTCCTTTTCGTTTCAAGAAATCAACTGAAAGGAAAACAAAGGCACATGTATAGTAATCATTGTTTTTTATCCATGAATGTCCCATTTTGTATGGGTCATTCAATATCTTGTTGTGAACATTGGTGACATCAAAGTCGTCCACAAATAATTTTCTCATCGACCATTCAACACCTAGGTTAAGTCGTTCACAAATCTTGAATTTATATCCGACTCCAAATGTGAGATTGAATGTTAGTTGATTTCCACTCCATTGATCATAGATGGTAAGACCAGGACCTATTAATATATAAGGTGTGTGCCTCTTCATTTCTCTGTCCCAATAGCTCATACCATATTTTATGAAATTATGTTCTACGTGGAGTCCTATATCCCAAAATTTCTGAGAGAAATCAGCTTGCTGGCCTTTAGGAAGTAAATTCTCAAAATTGCGGGTGTCTCCAGAGGCTCCTCCTCGAATCACATTGACCTTCAACATGCATCGGTCAGTGATATGTGCACGGATAAATCCACCGAAAGCCACATGGTTTTCTATGAAAATCTTAGTGGAGTTGGCATCCCCATTGTAATATGAATCACCCCCTAATATACCAAATTCTCCTAAATACCGAGCCTGTGCATTTGCATGAAATGACAAACATAAGAATATGCTTGTAAATAGGATTGTCTGAAGTATTCTTTTTATAAAGTACATTTTCTTTTTTTTATTTAGTGTAACGAAATACTCCTGCTTTTATTTTGCAAAAGTGTCGTTATTTAAAGTTTTTTAGGATTTGCTTATAATATGCCAAATTCTAAAATCGTGCGCAAATTTAAAGAATAATTTTTAGTATTAAAAAAATACGCACTTCGTATTTGAGAAATTCATAATGATTTTTCATTTATTCATCATTCTTGCGTACATCGTTCGGTTTTCTGTATCTTTGCATGTATGGCTGGAATATATGTTCATATACCCTTGTGTGGAAGTCGCTGTTATTACTGTGATTTCTATTCTTCTACTTATCACGGAAATAAGGAAGATCTGTTGCAATCGATTCGTAAAGAGTTGATTGATAGGAAAGAATATCTGAAGGGTGAGGCAATTCGAACGATTTATTTTGGGGGTGGCACCCCTTCGCAGTTGAGTGTGATGGAGATAAAATCCATCTTGCAGGTGATTGAGCAGACGTATGATTGCTGTGTGGAGGAGATCACATTGGAGGCTAACCCGGAAGATTTATCGTTAGACTATTTGCAGGCATTGAAAGAATGTGGTGTCAATCGATTGAGCTTAGGTGTTCAAAGTTTCAACCCAGGTGATTTACAAACAATCAATAGACGACACACAGTGACGAAGGCAATCGAATCGGTGAGGATGGCTCAACAATGTGGGTTTGATAATATCAGCATAGACTTAATTTATGGATTGCCGAACCAGACATTGAACGACTGGCTGTATAATCTTCAGCAGGCGGTAGAACTGGGGGTGCAACATATCTCTGCTTATAGTCTTACGTTTGAGGAGGGAACTATGCTGACGAAAATGCGCGATAGGGGAGAGATAATGGAGGCGGATGAGGAGTTGAGTTTTGAGATGTTTAAACTGTTGAGACAAACTCTTTCTGAGAACGGGTATGTGCCCTATGAAATTTCTAATTTCGCCCTTCCTGGCTATGAGTCGAAACATAACTCATCGTATTGGAATTATGTGCCTTACTTAGGAGTGGGCCCTTCTGCCCATTCGTTTGATGGGCAAAGTCGTAGGTGGAATATAGCAAACAGTCGACTATACATTTCAAAGATGGCTGATGGTGATACCTATTATAATATGGAGATGCTTGATAACTTCACTCGTTACAATGAATATGTCATGACAGGGTTAAGGAAGAAAGAGGGAGTGGATATTGCAGTGTTGGAAACCCTCTTTGGAAAGGATTTGAGAGACTATTTTCTTCGGATGATAGCCCCGTATGTTAAAGAACAAAAGGTAATAAAGGAAGAGTCTCGTTATGCTCTTTCAGAAGAGGGAATTTTTATATCCGACTATATTATAGAGGAATTGCTTTGGGTGGAATGAGACATTCCAAAGCAAAGATTCTTGATAGGAATTTGAGCAGTCTGCCCAACACCGTATCGTGCTACATTTCCTCCTCGTGTGAGTGATTTCCAGCAAATTATTTGTAAACTCCAACATTTTTTCTAAAATTTGTGGTGAAGTTGCACATATCTAAGACAATGGTGTTTTTTTTGTAAAAAACCATATAAAAATCAATGGATTATGTGATTTTTTTGTGTGTTTAATTCAACCATTGGGTTAGAATAATATTATTGTATGGACGTTTTAATCAAGAATTTTATGAAAAACAAATGCTTTATTACTGGACTGGGGACTATTTTAGTTTGTACAGCGATTTATGCAGATACCCCGAATAATCTGCAAGTATGGTTAAAAAATGGAGAGATGAAGACATATGACATCAGTCAGGTGGATAGTATCACATTTAAGGAAAGCTACGAGCAAACGTATAAGCCATTAAACGAATGGACGTTCCTTCCTGCAGCTCCAGAGGCAATCCGACTTTCGCTCACCGACGAGCAAAAAGGATATGTTCGTTCAGGAAATGAGTTTGCAAAAAAATCATTCTATTTGATCTGCAAGGACTCGACACTAAAAAAACAGGAAGGTTATGAAAATTTGTTCTATTCGCCTATCAGTCTGCAGATCGCTCTTGGATTGTGTGCCAATGGTGCATCGACTCAAGGTATAACTGAGATTGCCAATGCCTTTGGAATTGAGGGAACAAACTCACTTGAATTGATGAACGATTATTTCAATAAGGTGATACTTTCGCTCAATTCGTCTGTCGATAGTGTCACTCTCAAGGTTAATAACTCATATTGGCCGATGGTTGGTGCCACTGTAAAAGAGCCATTTCTTACTACGGCACGTGAGAAGTATTATGCTACAGTGCGCCATTTGGATTATGCTCATAACCCAGAGGCTGCAAAAGATACTATTAGACGTTGGGCGGCTCTTGCGACCAATAATTGTATTCGGGATCTAGATCCGCCAATAGATGAGCTTACTACCGCATGTATCGGCAATGCGGTCTATTTTAAAGGACTTTGGG
>JBGUIU010000138.1:0-2468 GCA_045113275.1 Paludibacteraceae bacterium | reverse complement strand
ATATTCAAACATCTGAATGGTTTGAAATTGACTGTGTGTGGACAGAATATGTAATCTATAAAAAAGAAGAGTAATATCGTTGATTGTTCAAATTGTATTTTGTCAGTGGACTTTCTCCTTCATCTGAAAGGGGAGAGGGAAGGTGACCGCTGCCGAATCTTCCTCACCTGCTTTTCCCAGCATAATTTGTATATGTCACAAAAAAACGTTTACCTTTGTGTTTTACAACACGATAAAAATTAATTTTAATCTAAAGATAAGTATAATCGTCGTATGCGCTTAGGTTTCAATGTCTTCTATCTCCATTCTGATGATAATATTGAGACGCAAATGGTGGAGGGAAGACCTCTCAATGTGAATACGGGTGAACTGAAAAACGCTGGTTTCGAGGCTGAAATGAATTATCAAATCTGGCGAGGCCTACATGTTAGTACAAACTACTCTTTCTTGCACATGGAGAATCCTACACTTGCTGCGCCTGAACATAAGTTCAATTTGTCGGTAGGATACCATCATGATCGTTTCTGCGTAGGTTCCTCATTGCAATGTATTTCAGGACTTTATACGGCTCTTGCTACAAAAGATACGCCTGCAGTCAAAGAGAGTTTTGTGTTGTGGAATGCTAATGCTTCTGTACGTATCTGGCGTGAATTGTGGGCGAATGTGAAGGCAGATAACCTTCTCGGACAGGAATACGAAATCAATGCAGGTTTCCCAATGCCGAAAACAACCGTTATGGGTGGATTAAACTGGACTTTTTAATAACTTATATGTCGAAAAATGAGTCGGAACGTTCTTCTCTACATCGTATTATTGTTCTGCTTCCAGCAAGTGATGGCAGAACCCATTCTATACAGTTATGACGCGAAGAGGGACTCCTTGACCTTCACGGGAGAGGGAACTCTGGAACAGAAGCATGTGAAACAAGCCCTGGCGAAATATCCAAACACAAAGATTGTCTATGTGGGAGGAAATGTCGCTCACATCGGAGACAAGGCATTCAATAATTGTAGTAACTTGGAGACCATTATTTTCTCGTCATCAGTCAGGTCTAATGGAACCACTCTTATTTGCAATTGCAAGAAGTTGTCTAAAGTGGTTCTTCCTGATGATAAGAAGGGAATAATCTATCGGTTGCTATCCAACTGTCCCAATCTGGAATCCTTTGTTATTCCTGACTCTGTATGGTCAGTTATTGAATTGTCCTCTTCATGTCCTTTTAAAACCTTACATATTGGGAAAAACCTTCGTGAAGTTCGCTTCGACTTTGGAGTTAACTCGGATCAACTTTCTTCCATTACTGTTTCTCCTGGAAATAAGTTCTTTTTCTCGCAGGATGATGTCCTTTTTTATTACACGGATTCGATGTATTATTGTGAGCAATATAAAGATAAATTAAGGTCAATCAACTTTTGCGAGGGAACCTGGAAGTACCTAAAAAACGGAGGTGTCGGGCCATCGATACTTGTCTATCCTCCTGAGAAGAAGGATACCTCGTTTTATTACAATTATCCAATTCTCAGTGATGGTGGATATAGTCCTGACTTTATAAGAAGCAATCTTAGCAATAAGTATCTAAAGGAGATGCGTTTGGGAAAAGATTTCAAGGGGTTCTATTTTGATGAGTATTATGAGGCTTATCGTATTAATAGAGGAGGTTTCAATCCTCCTAATTTGGTTCGCTTTATGGTGGATGATTCTAACGAATTATTTTCTGCGCAGGATGGCGTTCTGTTTTGTCAATCGGGAGATGTTTTAGTCGCTTATCCTGCAGCAAAAAAAGGTAGTAGATATATGATTCCTTCGCATGTGTTGAAGATTGAAGAGTCTGCATTTGATGGTTGCCAATTCCATACGCTTGTTTTCCCTGAAACAATTGAAGAGGTATCTCAGCAAGCTGTTCTTCAATGTAATAATCTTCGTTGTGTGGAGATGCATTGGCAGAATCCGTATGAGATTCTGTTCTCTTGCCCATTCTATGGGATAAATACAGCTGATGTGACATTGAAAGTACCTAAAGGCACAAAGGATCTCTACATCGATTTGTTTAACACCCGAATGGGGTATCAATTTAAGGTGGAGGAGGATAGCTCATTTCATGCGCAAGAGAATGATGCGTCGATAAGGGGAAAACGCAAAGATATGATTATACTCAATGCGCAGGATTTTCGAGTGTCGTTCCAAGATGATGATAATCTTCGTATTGTTTTAAGTGATTCTGTGGCTGAGAGACTAGTGAAAGATCCATACTCTGTCGTGTTGAAATTCGAAATGAATGGTACTTATAAGATGGCGAGAGGATATAGTACAGTTAATGCTATGCTTCCTATGCACGCTTGTCCGAATAGTGATTACTATTGGGTTGTTGTTGGAGGTCGTTTATTATTGTTTGAAAATGAGCTCGTCTTAAAATCAATTTATAAAATTAAATGAATAGAAAAGTTTTTCTCTACATCGTATTATTGTTC
>JBGUIU010000137.1:0-1566 GCA_045113275.1 Paludibacteraceae bacterium | reverse complement strand
TAACTTTACCGGACGTCAGAAGAGTTAGACAGGACCAGAAAAACATAAAGGGATTTACGAATACGTAAATCCCTTTATCGTTATCATCCCATTCTTTGAATATCTAGTTACATTATCAAAAATAATTTATTAGGAAGTCCAAAAAATAAGAGACTTCCTTTATTTTTTATGTTATTATAGTTACATACTCACATGTAACTATATAGGTACAATTATGGTTGTTGATACTCCAGAACTTCCTCCTCTGCTTTTCAATAGAAATGGTAAATATACTTATGTCTGTTCTTATGAGAACGCCTGGGATCCTGTACGTCACATGTCTGTCAGAGTCAAGGGCAAAACCGTTACCGTTGGTAAGATTATTGGCGGTAACCTAACCGGTACTATCGAATGGACTGAGGATTTCTTGAATCAGTATCCAATCCTCGAGAAATTAAAGACAACCAGAGTTGTTGATAAGCTAAAATCAAAAGGTAAACTTACGCGCTATAAGCTTGAATTTTCACAGGCTGAAGATATGGATGAAAACTCTTTATTCATAAGAAAGGCTGTTTCTCTAAAGGTACTCCATGCAGGTGCAACCTGGCTGCTTGATCAGATTGTTGCGTCAACACCTTTGTCAAAAGCTCTGAGCAGAGCTTTTGACAAGTATTACGGAGCCAGGAAGCTTCTTTCTCTAGCCTATTTCAAAGCAATCGAACCGGATAAAGGCATGTACCTGTACGAGGATTTTGCTTCAGGTACCAGACTTCCATACCACAGACCACTTGGAATCAGCAGCATCACCAGATTCCTCCAACATATTAATCAGGAAAGAATTGATCTTTTTTTGAAAAAGCTAAATGAGTGCTGCATCGAAGAAGAGGATGAGTCAAAGGAGAATGTTTACTATGCATTGGACTCAACCTCCATTTCAACCTGCTCTGACAACCTTGATTTTGCAGAATGGGGACACAACAAAGACGGAGACCAGCTAAAACAGATAAACGTGGTAATGCTTGTAAATCAACGCACAGGTTGTCCTCTGTACTACAGACACTACGCAGGAGCAACACCGGATGTATCTACGTTTAACCATCTACTCAAGGAATATGCAAGGATGGGGTTAAATCGAAGAGCTGTTCTGGTCGCAGACAAGGGTTATGGTTCAGTCAAAAATATACATAAGCTCTATCAGGACAATCAAAGCTTTATCCTCAACATGAAGCTCAACTTCAGCATCTGCAGGAATCTGATTGCAAAGAATCTTTCCTATCTTCTTGATGACTGCTGTTATAACCGAAAACTTGAACAGAATGTTCTTACCACAGAGATTGACTGGAGCTATCCCGGTAACTACAACAAGGATTCCACAAGATGCAAACGCGAGAAAGGCAGAATGTTTATTCATATCTACCTTGATCATGAAATCAGGAATGAGGCTGAAGATAAATTCAGAGCCAGGATAGCAGAGCTGCTGGATAAGCAGAAAGAAGGTATTGAGCCGCTTACTCAGGATGAGACTGATTTCCTTTCTACCTATGTTACAGAAGATTCAAATGGAAGAAAGGTAATCAATAACATCAA
>JBGUIU010000136.1:0-1796 GCA_045113275.1 Paludibacteraceae bacterium | reverse complement strand
GCCTATAATCTTGAATGTGAGGGGGTCAAACATGCCGAGATTAAAGAACAAAATCAAACTTGAAACAGCCTTACCGCCAAAACTGATTACACTCGATATGAAACTTATTGAGACTTTAGCGGGAAAGGGGCTTACTGAAAGACAAATCGGACAATACTGCGGATATTCTTCAGCGACACACTGGGCAAAAATGCGTAGAACAAATCCCGATATTAACGCAGCCATTGACCGTGGCCGTGCAAAAATGATTGTAAAGGTTGCAGATGCTTTAATTGATAATGCCATCAAGGAAAAGAACGTCACGGCTCAAATTTTCTTCCTGAAGGCACAGGCGGGTTGGAGTGATAAGGTTGAGATTAAGGCCGAAGTAAATCAGAATGTATCATTTAAGGAAATGAGCGACACTGAATTACTGAATTTTATTCAAAAAGCAAAGGCCGGAGAAATAACCGAAACCGACACGGAACAGGGTGACAATGAGTAACATCATAGATCTTCAGGCGGCACAACAGGAACTTATCAGACGTGCGGAGCATGAGCTTTACGTAAGGCGTGCCCGCACTTCCCTGGTAGACTTTACCCGTGTGACAAAGCCTGATTATCTGTTTGGGTGGTTTAATCGTGAATTGTGTTTGATACTTGATCAATTCCTTGAAGATTGTATCAACAAAAAGTCTCCCCGTTTACTCATTAAAGCACCACCACGTCACGGAAAGTCTGAACTTGTATCACGCAGATTTATTGCTTATGCTTTAGGCCGTTATCCGTGGTTGCAGATTATGAACGCAAGTTACAGCTCCGATCTTGCCAGTGCCATGAATCGTGATGTGCAAAGTATTATGGATAGTCCTGTTTATAACGAGATTTTTCCCGATACAATGATTAACGGTGAAATGGCAAAAATTTTGGGTGATAAGTCCGTTAAAAACCTGAAAAAAACCGCTGATTTTTGCGAAACAAATGAGCATGGTTATGTGTTCAGTGGTGGCGTAGGCGGTGCGTTTACAGGCTTCGGAAGTCACTGCTTTATAGTTGATGACGCAATTAAGAATCGTGTTGAAGCTGACAGCGAAACCATACGAAACAAGATATGGAACTGGTACACATCTACCGCTTATTCCCGATTATCTGAAGGCGGTGGCATGATTATTATGATGACCCCGTGGCACTCTGACGATTTAACCGGAAGAATCCTTGATAAAATGAAACGTGGTGAAGGTGATAATTTTACCGTGTTTGAATTTCCGGCTATTGCAACACATGACGAAACATACCGAAAGGAAGGCGAACCGCTGCACCCTGAAAGATACTCACTTGAAAAGTTAGAACAGATTAAAAAAACCGTGGGTATGCGTGACTGGGCTGCTTTATACCAACAAAACCCTATTCCTGACGGTGGCGGGATGTTTAAGCAAGAGTGGTTGCAGTATTATGATGAATTGCCTGATCACTTTGATAAAATCGTTATGTCATTCGATATGACATTCAAAGACACAAAGACAAGTGACTACGTGTGCGGGCAAGTGTGGATACAGGAAAAGGGCAGTTTTTATCTTGTAGATCAAATCCGTGGCCGATTTGATTTTGTTACAACGCTCCGAAAGTTTGTAGAATTTACACGAAAGCATGATTATTGTGTGCGAAAATTAATCGAAGATAAGGCGAACGGTACTGCGGTAATAAACACGCTTAAATCCCGCATGAGTGGAATCATACCGATAGTGCCGCATGAATCAAAAGAAGCCCGTGCCAGTGCGGTCACAACATTATGGGAAGCTCACAACGTATTTTTGCCA
>JBGUIU010000135.1:0-18701 GCA_045113275.1 Paludibacteraceae bacterium | reverse complement strand
TAAAGAAAAGACAGATAAACTGCCGACAATATGTCACTTACGTAGGACACGAACGTTTACGTACCAATAGGCACGAAAAATCCTTATTGCCAAAAGCAATTAAAAATTACCAGGGCAATTTCTAATTACTCTCGTGTGATGTTATATCTGTTATAACAGGTGTAACTAACTCATGGCGGCATCAATGCCGCATGGACTTTAGTTTTTGAGTTGCCGCATTATGCAGCTTGATTTCTTTTGGACCGTTCTGCAGTCCTACCAGAAGAGATTTGTTAAGGCCGAAGCCTCAGTTGATTTGAAAACTCCTCTCTGGAAGTTTCCGTTTGATGAATCAGGCGATGCCTAATTCTTTGTTTTCAACGATTTTAATCGGGAGATTATTTTTTTGCAATAAATATGTTCATAAAATGCAGGCTAACACTATCATCTACAAGTAACTCTCGTTAGCATTTTAAGACTTACAGCAGTATTTTTCAGTATTTCACTCATATAATTTTCCATGTAGTCTATATCTGGTTTACCCTCTTTAGAAACCGGAAGTTTTACATATAACTGTGATGCTTTATCCCATACACATTTGTCATCATAACTGAACTTGTCTTTTATCGCTTTTTCTATTACTGTCGCTAAGAACATCAAGGCGTATTCTGATGATATATTAAATAATGGTCTCACAAGATAAGCATCCCATAACACTCCTGTTTTTTTTGGTTGTGCATATACATCGCCAGTTGCAATAGCTCCATTTTGAACAATATCTATCGTCATTTCTGCTGTTTCAAAATCTTCCTCTCGACCGTAATACATTATGCCATTATTTCCATGCTTTGCATTTACTAGAGGAAGATTGAACTCAGCTGTCCTAACTTCAGAAACATCTAGTGCTTTGTTAAAATTAGGATTTTTAATTCCCAACTGTAGTTTTTCAAACAGATCTCCAACTTTGAAATCTTTCCACTCTTCTGTCTTAACAATCGTTTTTGACTTATCTGCTCGCCTCAGATTCTCAAGGCACGCCTCAGATTCTTCTATGATTTTTCGCATATAAGATTCCATATATGCGAAATCTGGCTTACCACCTGCTGTAGATGGAAGCTTAATTTTCTGAACTAAAATGTTTTGTGAATTTATTTGGTCATTGTATGAGAACTTCGTCAGAGCAGCTCTTAAAACTGCGGATATGAATAGTCCGCTCATTTCTGTCATACTTTCATTTCTTAACAGAAGAATAGCCGAACCAGCCCCTCCACGACCGAGAAAATCTACAGGTTGATAAAATGCAGAACCATCCAATGGACTTAATGTTATACAACCTTTCTGATCTAATACATCATCCTTAGTAGGCTCACACCATTTAACCACACCATTATTGTAGTTTCCTGAAGCAACAAAAGGTATTTTTCCTTCCTTGTATTTAGCCTGAGATCTTGCAACTGGTCGACTCACATCAAACAAATCACCTACACGAAATTCTTTCCATCTACTTGTATCAATCCTTTCCATCTTCCTCTCCTGCCGTAATAGATATGCTTACTTTTCCAGCTGCCATACTGATATCACTGGAATACATCGCCACCGTAAGAAGTTTATCTCCGAACTCTTTGGCATCAATCCCTTTTTGGTACATCAGGTAATCCAAAGCCGTTTTTCTAAAATCTTCTTTGAATACTTCAAACGGCTTTTCCGGCATCTGGTAAGAAAGATGCTCTGCCGGTTTTATCCATTGTGCTGTTCCGTAATTATCGTCTCGAAGTTTTTTAATACTGTCCACCCAATACCGTTCAATAGCAGGCCAACGGTGACGTACATCATGTCGACCTTTATTTTTAACTGTTTCTAAGCCGTCAGTCTCAATATAGCATCCGAAAATCTCGTTATCGTCTTGCGGAATACCAGTTTCAAACACGAAGATTGATGTAGTAACCCCTACCCCGAAAAACAGGTCTTCGGGCATCTTAATGATCTTTTTTAGCCTATGGTTATTCAAGATGCGTTTAATCTGTGTCTTGCTGACCTTTTCCAGTTTTTTGTCAGGTAAAATAAAACCACAAATCGTATGTGACGGAACACTGTCGAGCATATTCTCTACAATAGTCATGCAGCCGTATTTATTCTCGTACGGTGGATTCATCAATACTTTTGTAATATTCTTTCTCGATATCCAATTTCCAGCCTCCTCAGTCCTTGCATCCATCCATTCTAAATTGGTCTTACCATCTTTATGAATCAGCATGTTTGCACAGGCAAGAGCATATATTTCCTTATCGAACTCGATACCATAAAGCTGCTCTCTCTTAATATCGATAGCCTTTTGAGTCTGAACTCCTCCTGCTTCCCGAATCATATTTGCCATAGACTTTACAAGAAAGCCACCGGAACCACAGCAACCATCCAAAACACGGTCATCTTTATTCACTTCCAAAATCTTATACATAAAATCCGTGATATGTTCTGGCGTGAACACTTGCCCAGCTTCTGATTTCTTTTTATAGCGGTTGAACTCGTTGAAGAAGATACCCATAACATCTTCCCCTCTCCAGGCATCCGAATTAAGACAGTCTGAGATTTCCGATACCCAATCAATAAACTCAGTAATCAGATCCTTTACATGTTGTTGCTGCTTTGCGTCTTCAGAACAGACATCTAAATTCATCTCAATTTTGGCAAAAACCTCTGTCAGAATACCAAGTTTTCGATTCTGCTGCTTATCTCGGATAAGTTCTTTATTCAAACAATTCAAAATGGCGTTGTGGAACTCAGAGTAGTCCATACCACTGACCATTAAAGCATTGTATCGCTTTGCCACAAGCGCACATGCCGTAAATATCATTCTGTTGTACAGGTTCTTAATACCAAAATCAAAATGAAGGCAGTTATTTATCTTTGCCGTTAAATCGTATATAAGCTCTTTATCAATGGAATCAACTGTAAATAGCGATGCGTAATATTCGATACGCTGAAGTTGCTTAACAGTATCTATCTCTTCATGATTCTTGAAAACACGGATATCCTCACCGTTATAAAGAATACCTATAACTTTCTGATACTTTTTCTCAACTATGGCCACATTTTTCAGAACTTCTTCAACCTGGTTATCACCTAACTTAATATGGGAGGCCTTTGTTTCCAATACTACAGCTACATCAGCGAGATTATTCGGAAGATACCAACCATCTGGCTTATCAACAATACCAGGGAACCCTAACTGATTAAATGTAGTAAGCTGGCCAACTCCTGAGCGTACACCTTCTTTATCTTCAAAACAAAGAATCCTACGTGCCAGGTCTCGAACTTCGTCTTCTGTCATTCGTTTAGCCATGAGCCACCTCACTACTAAAAACAGAACCAACAGGGAACTTTGGGAAATTAAAGAAATTCCTTAATTCAAAAGGATTATGTTTGAAATTATAGATTACTCTACCAGGTAGATAGATAGATTCATTCATTTTACGCCACTCCAATATCGGGACATGCCCTATTTTCAGCCGGAGTTTGACCGGATTGATTGTAATTTTTGTGAAATTCATGGGGTTAGAGTTGTTATAACAAGTGTAACATAACTTCAAAATACTCTCCGTGATTTAAGTGTAACCTTCCAGAGAGAAAGCTATGCTTTTTTCCAAATGTCGAATAATTCGACACTAAGACTAATTTATGATATAATTATTAATGTGATATTTATAACTTATGATTATATGTATAAAAATATGCATTATTAAATAAAACAAGGACAACAAACTGATTATATGACTGACGTTCGATTAACCACCCCGACAAACTTTGATTTCACAAAGAAATATACTGCTAAAAAGTCTAACGGCAGCACTAAATTAGACCTGTATTCTTATACCGGCAGGGTGAAGTTTTTCGATAAAGATAAAGGCTTCGGTTATATCAAGGAAATCCCAGATACAAAAAATCTGAAGAATGTTGTAAAAGAATGGCGTATTACATCTGAACAGCTCGGTAATACCTCAATCCATCGTGGCGATTTTGTTTACTTCATGAAGCATGGGAAGACTATTGGTGAAATTTCTCCTATTAACCTTCGTGACCTACTTAAAGATCCTTGTCCTAAATGCGGCAGAAGAGATTATGTTCTTGGGAAAAATTCTGCATGTGAACATTGTGGTCATAAATTTAAAACTGATTTGAACCAAGCGTCAAACACAAAGAATACAAACAACAATAGAGATAACGATCCAGCGTTTAACTGCCTTGTTGGAACCGATAGAGATATTCCATGTCCTGTTTGTGGAAGACACGCTTGGAAAAGATATGGTGTTCAACAGCATTTAGGTTGTCGATGCTGTGGTAGTTTATATCCCTCAGATTTAGGAAAAGCGATTGCGATATTTGTCTTTTTAGCCATAACTTTTTTCTTGCTTTATTTTTTCTTTTTTATCATCCTTAAATAAATAGGTGGAGATTTTTCTCCACCCATTTATTCTTATTTTTGAAGTTTTGCTCCTTTCTCTATAGTCTTATACTTTTGGAGGGCGTAAAGAACCTGTATTGAGCTTTTCCGCAGGTGGGGTTCTATCTGAGTGCATGGTTGCAAAACCGTTAGTTCCATCAGTAAATTCTTGTGCTTTCTCAACGAAAGTTCCTTCACTTACTGTACTTGCAGTTTCTTCTGCTGAGCGTAATCCAGCGCGAAGATGTTTTCCTGCTTCTACATTATCATTAACTTGCTGTGTTGCCGCATCGGTAACTTCATTAAGGCCTTCTTCTTTATCCTTGAGTTCTTCGGACGTTTTTGCTTTTTCTGTCTCAACCACACTTGTTTGATCATTAGCTGTGACTTCTGATTCAACAGCACTGAGCTGTGATGTAGTTTGCTGTTTAAGATTTTCCCCTTCTCCGCTAACTTTATCGCTATCGTCAGCATTTACTGTATTTGTAACAGTTTGCATATGATATCCAGGTATAATGTCCTGTAATCCCATGATTCTGGCTAATTCCTGTGCCTTAGCATCGTTTTGATTATCTAATGCATACTCAACTGCAGCAGAATATACACCTGTCATACCACCACCATAACCGTTTGTTTTTGCAGTTTTAGCAAGTTCTTTCCAGGTATCTTGATTTTGGGAGAGCCAATTATTCGTAGCATTTTGATCAATAAGACTTGCAATCTGATTTGAATACATAGATTTTGAAGAGGAAGAACTGTTAGCTCTACTTATATTTTCCTGATAAGTCCTTTGAGCTTTTTGAGCTCTGCTATGTGCTTTATTCACATTGTACATGTCATTTTGAGAGACGCCATCAGTAATAGCACGTTGATCCATGCTTGCCAGAGACTGACTGTATGAGTCCTGCATGTTCTTCATCTTAGTGATATTTTCCTTATCTCCAGCAGCTTCCAGAATTTTTGATGTAAATGTAGATGCTTCTGTGTCAGACCATTTCTTATCCCCCGAAACAGCGGCTCTAACACTTGCCCCAACGTTCGCTTCAACACCATTGCCTAACGCTTTAAATCCAGTAGAGCCTTCAACGCCTGCATGAGCTTCTGCCATTACTGAAACAGCTATCTGACCAGCTTGTTCATTTGTTAGTGTCAATCCATTATCCTGAGCAACTTGTTTAACCCAGTCTCTTGCTTTTTGATATCCAACTGAATCAGTTGCCTGCCAAGCTTTAGCACTGTTTTTAATGAAAGAATTTGTAGCTTGACCATTCTTTGTACGAGACCATGCAGTCCCCAAAGTTTTAAGTAATTGATTACCAGTTTCAATCGCTTCTGCACGAGATGATTGTACTGCTACCTGACTAACATCCTGCTGAGAATATTGCTTGTATCGAGGCTGAGTCTCTGCTTCAATAGAACCACCACCTGAACTTACATTGTAAGACCCAACAGAGGTATTGATAAATGCCGCCCTCTTAAGTGCATCCGGCTGAATTGCCTTTTCATCAAAGTGATCACCACCCTTAATGGAAGTTGCAAGAGTATTGAAGGTGTAGATACTGCCTGACAGAATGAAAAGCGTCAGAACAGGAACGGAAGCCCCCATCATGCCGCCTACGGCAAGCCAATGCTGGATAACAGGAGTTGCAGTTTCGATACCGGTAAATGATGTTATATCGGTGCCGCCAAGAGCAAGTGCCAGGTTCTCCTTAACTACATTCTGCACATACATGTTACAGATAGCGAGAGCCGGAGCCCAGAGCTGAATCCAGAACAATACAAGCAGATACTTCATGACTACACCAAAAGCATTTATGCCGAGTAAAAGGATAAATGGCATTAAAGGAGTCAGAGCCAGCACAAACCCTTCCAGGAAAGTGGTTAATGGTCGAATCATTGTGGCAAACATGCTGCTCTCTGCCGCAAGCTGGAGATTTCTCTGGGAAATGGCAGTGTCCAGGGCAATCTGAGCTGAAAGCTGGTTCTGATCTATGAAGCCGTCACGAAGTCCCTTTTCCATAAGAGGTCTTATAAGAACATTCTTCAAATACTCATAAGAATCCGCTGTCTGGCCTCCAAGTCCCCCTAATGCCGCATCCATATCAGTCTGCATGGCGGCAACATCATAGGTTCCTTCTCTTGTACCGTTATCTGTTCCTGAACCTCCGTCATTAACTGCTCCACCGGCAGTTGTCAGATTGTGGTGCGGAAAAGCCATGTTATAGATAGTGGTTTTCACACGATTATTTTCCAAAGCTGTGGCAATGAAATTACCGGCTTCCAGACAGTTCATCACGCCATCCTTACCAGGTCCTGCATAAACCTTTGTGTAATGCCGCTTTGAATTGAATTTCATTTCTTTCTGAGTATCGCCATTTACCTTAAAGCCTGTAACGTTTTTAAGTGTAAATCTTTCCGTTGGAGACATGAGTTTCTGTACGGTACAGTCTTTGGTGTAGTTAAGAATAGACCTTTCGATATCACAGCTGCTGATATCCTCAGAACCATTGCACATAGCCTTGTTTATGGCTAAATATGCTGCATGATTCTGAAGACTGCTTCGAGCTTTAGCAATCATATCCAATGTTCCCATATAACCATTACAGTTCATAGAACCGGCAGAACATAAAGCACTATCAGCAGAAGATTCAACAAACACAGTTTCATACGCATCCGTAAAGTATTTTCCGATGCGGCTGGTAAGTGACAATGTAACTGAAACACCGAGAGGAATCTTTTCCATGGTGTAGTACTTCTTTGTCTGTAAATCTTCGATATGCAAAGTGCTTTGCGGCACAAAGAAACACATGTAGAAGAAGATAACAAAGAAACCGGAACCAATATCAATAACCTGTTTGCTGAAAATTCCTTTGACGATAAGCCAGATAATACCAAGCAGGCAGGCTAGACGGTATGCCCCTTGAATAACCCCACCATCACCATACATAATCATGGACACAGCACGCAGAACGGAATGCATGAAAGATACATCCCCTACTGTATATGCCACCCAGATATTGTGTTCATCCGCTGTTCCTACAGCCCAGGCATTAGCCGGCAGATAACCTAAGAGAAATACTGTCGTTACCATGAAAATTGCTAACGGCACTCGTAAAATGTCATACTTTGAACCGGTATTTCTTACCAGATTATCCCAATGACTGTTGATTCGTTTGCCCCATTTATACAGAGTCAGAAAAGTCTGAATGACTTTACTCCTGTTCACGAATCCCTTAACTTCATCAAATATCTTCATTCGATGTTTATCCTTTTCAAATAAAAATTAAAAATACAAGGCCGCATGAAAATCAGCCCTGTATGTATTACAAATTAGAACAATGCCGAAGAATCTTCCGTACTGTTTGTGGTTTTGAGCATCTCGTTTACACAGACCTGTGCGTTCTTTTCACTGAGAATGAAATTAAACTCCTCCTCATAATCTCTGTACTGTTTTTCAAGGTGAGCTATGGTCTTAGTTTTGTTCTCCTGATTTTCCTCACTGGAAGCATATGAGCTGATACTCGTTTTTAACGTATCTTTCACCTTACGTAACAAATCCAGATAGTGCTTAGCCAAAATAGGTTTAATACACTCCTCAGCGGTATTGTAAATAAGCTTTGGACTGTTAGCACCGACCTTGTTTAGGATAGCTGTCTGTAGGTTATCAGGGAAAATATTGATAAGATCTTTTTCATCTGTAGTAAGTTCCGGCAGATCCTGTTCTCTGGTGTTTGAGAAATAAATCTTTCCGAGGATGGTATTTTCCAGATCCTTATAAGCCTGAGAAGATGTGTCTATAGCACCAGAGGACGTACGGAAACTGTCATCCTTGAAATTGCCGAGTTTAGCCAGGATTTCCTGACTAGGTGACTTCCATTCCTTAACCACTTCGGAAAAATCAGTATCGATTAAATAACAATATTTCTTGCTGGTCTTCTTATTTGTTGCATTATTGGATTGAAGACCTGTATATTCGCCGCCTTCGAGAAGAATCTTAGCAGTCATTCCCTTCGGTCTTGCCTGGAAAGAATATTTATTTGTGGCCACGCATTTGCTGGTTTTTCCGTCTACGTTAGCAGTGCCGAACAGCGTATAAGTCGTACCGAAAAGCGAATAAACAAATTCCCGGACTTCGTTATCTGACATATTTTTCGGCATTAAAGGAGACTTATTGTATAGTTCGGTATTTCTCAATGCGTTCACCCAGATTTCAGATGACAATCTCATTAGATTGCCAAAAGATCCGGTCTTTTCATACCCCATAGCCTGATTGAGTGTCTGGATGACACAATGTTTTTCATTGAGCATCGCATCAGCGTTATCTGCGGCTACGGCACAGACATCCCCCTGCTTAGAGCGAGCCATTGCCTGAACATCTTCATCAACATATTTTGTTGCATCCTCGATGTTGGTTCCGACACTGTCTGCCATTGTAGTAACAGCCTCCGAAACAGCCTCTCCTGAAGCTTCATTCTTCTTAGATTCACCGAATAAAGATTCAGTCATATGCTGAATAGTTCTATCGCCTACGCCCTTAACCTCGTATTCCGGATTTATCATACCGGCAAGTCCTACAGCCATTGAATTAACAGTGTACTGAGCTGCCATACATGAATCCAACTGCTGGGAACTGATAAGATGAGTCAGATTACGCAGTTTATCAATTTCATTTTTGATTTCTGGAGAGAACTGCTGCAGAGCCAGGTTAAAAGCATAAATAGGTGCCGCCTTAGTAGTTGCTTTGGTAAAGTTCTTCAGCTCTTCTTTGGTAAGAAAAGAAAAGCTACCCATGTAGAGGTCGATACCGGAACATCCTGTTCCATGACTGATATCCGGCAGATCTATGTTTAAAGGCTGGATTCTGTACGTAGGAGTTCTTATAGAATACTCACCTCCTGTGAAAACGTATCTGGAATCAGTCTTATAGGTATGAGCTTTTGTATCATAATTATAGGAACCGGATTTAATCCATTCTTTGAGGTTATTTGCCACCTTGTCTGCATCATTTGCTGAGGCATTAAATGAAATGCCCAGGCATACGGATGCTATGGCCAGCATTAAAGCCGAACGTCTTAGACATACGTTGTTTGAATTGAATTTTCGTTGCATTATCTTAATCCTAGAGAAAAATCATGATGCGGCAGAAATATAGTCTGCCGAGGTATCTAAAAAAGTGCTTACTTTCGTTGCTCCATAAGGTCTACAATGATTTTCGGATCTATGTAGTTCACAGAGTTTTCCCCTAAACCTGTGACAAATTCCGGCATGGAGTTTTTGATGTCTGCCGCTTTGGAAATATCAACGTCAGCAAAACTGTTTTTGTTTTCGATATCAAGTATTCTGGTCTTCTTAAACTGGGCATCCGTAATGAACTTTTCCCGGTACGCCACCTTAATAAGTCGGGTGTTAAATTCTTCATCTGCCGCACCTCCCAGGAGGAACGGAACAACCTTTTCATCAGTGGCAATAAGTGTAGCCGGTAATATAGGCAGATTAAGCTCTTCATCAAAGCCTGGTCTAACCATGATGTCCGGCATGATGCTGCTTAAATTGGTATGCGGAACGGCTCTGGCCATTACCGTTACAACCTTAAAGCCATACTTCTGAGAAATTCTTTTGACTACAGATGCCTGAAATAATGAATAGTTGCTGTCATCCAGCACCAGCAGCAGAGTTGTGCTTTTGGAAAGAAAAGAAAGAGCATCAGCCACCCCTTCTTTTGCTTCGTGTTCTTTCAGGCGGTTTACAGCGTATGTTCCGGACTGATCCACCGAATTATCAAAGAGAGGATCACCTGTAACTACCAGAGAATACATGTTGGAGAACCGGTTGGCTTTATCAGTACTCATCTTCTGGAGCAGCAGATATGCCTTAATGTTTTCCGGTGTCGGATTGTCTATCGCATTGTTGAGATACAGAGGCAGGTTCTTGTTGATCCAGGCAACCGACCCTACCTTTAAATTTGATTTAGGCTTTTCTTTTGGAGTTTCCTGCGGCATTGGAAGATCTGCCTGCGGAATCTGAGTAAGCTCTTTTGTTTCTTCTTCCGGTAATTCCTCATCTTCTTCCTTTTCCTCATTATAGAAAAACCAGCCTTCAGCATTACGTGAGTAGAATCCATCCTCAAGAGTTTCTGCCGCTGAAGGAACTGCTATAACAGCACTGGAGATAAGAGAAACTGCCAGTGTTAATTTAAAACCAGTCATAAAACACCCATTAATTTTTCGACAATAAGTATCTTAAGCGGTTTTTTTCAGCAAATTTTTAAACTTTCTACCCGTAGACGGAAAAATGTTTTGGTTTTTTGGAATTTCAGAAAATAAAAAGAAAAATCACTTCTGATTCAGATAAAAAAATGTCCGAGCCAAAACTCAGACATTAAAAGAAAAACTTGTATGCTTATAATTATACAGAAACTTATTAAACAAACATGTTATGCATATCAAGATATCCGGAGAAGTTACAGTTGTCATAACAAATGTAACACATTCTACTAATGTTCTTCAGGAATTTTTTCCTAATTTAATCTGTAATGTGTAATTTTATTTCATTTAAACTCACTAAATGTCCTATTATTCAACATGGATTTATACTTAAAATAAGCCATGTCGCATTATTCAACATGTGTATTTCAGGTATATTTTAGATGTTGCATAATTCAACATATGTTAATAATCACCTGTGAATAATGTTGTATTATTCAACATATGCCTGTTTTTATTACTTTTTAGATGTCGAATTACTCAACATATGCACAATTCAGTGTTATTTTGATGTTGTATAATTCAACACATACTGTTTTTATTAGGTTGTGGATATGTTGTATTATTCAACATTATGCTTTTTGGCGGCATTAATGCTGCCGGGACTTCAGCTCCGGAATCCGGTTTTTTGTCTTTTCCCGGAACGATAAAAATGTAATTTATTTTCATATGTTACATTACATGTCGAATTATTCAACATGTAATAATCACCCTTTTTGAATGTCGTATTATTCAACATATACGTGTTTTTATTCCTATGTCGCATTATTCAACATTAGATTACCGCTAAAAACCATGTGTCGAATTATTCAACACTCACTATTTACCGTGTTTTTATGTCGAATTATTCAACATTTATCCTCGTTTTTTCACTTTTTCCAAAAAACGGCCAAAAATTCGCCCTTGAGATTTCGTCAAGAACACGCTTCCAATAAATTCCGAATGTAATGACAAGGAAAAACTTCTAAAATCGATTTATGCACGTTTTTTTGCGGTTTTTCTGTCTCTGAATGAAAATAGGGGGTTCGGGATTTTTTTGAATTGATGTTTTACCGGAAATTAAAAAGCCTCTATCAAAATGATAAAGGCTTTAACAAAAAAAAGATTGTGGCGAAAAGTTACTGATATTCAGCGATGGCTGGCAATCCTCGTTCGGCTGCTTCAGCTTCATAACGTTGCAAATTCAACTTTGCTATATAAAGCTGTTCCTCTGCATCCGCAACCACACCTGTCCAGACCTGGTGTGGGAAATGCTGCTGGAGCTTCTTAGCTCTCTTTAACCGATACTCAGCTTTTCTCACAGAATCAGTGAAAGCTTTTCTCCAATAAACCTTATATCCCATAATCTACTCCTTAGCCTTATGGCTGTATAAACCTGTAATCTCTATGGAAAGACTCCAGGTTTGCGGCAGGCATGGTCATACATGCCGACCACAGAGGAGCCGTGAGCATGTACTGGCACATGCCCAGTTCAGAAAAAGCACCTTTATCTATGTAAAAGTGCTGCTTTATCTACTAAAAATGCAATTAATCTTCAGTCTGTTCAGTTTCGCCTGAATCAGCATTAAGATTAAAATTACCAAGTTTTAGTAGATATTTGACCGCTTTATCAACGGCCTTTAATGCTTCTTCCAAAGCCTTCAGCTTATCCTCTCTGGAAGAGAATGAAGATAACCAGGACTTTAAATAAGCTTTCTTTTCAGCCGGTTCGTAATCAACCTTCAATATGCGGCAAAGTTCCCAACTGCCTAATTCGGCAACGAGTTCTTCCTGAGCATAAGAAAAATTACGATTCAACCTTGATTCATCACCCGTCCAATGAGTGATTTCATGGAACAATGTTCCCCAAAAAGATCCTTCAGATGTAAACTGAGTGATTTTTGGAGTATGAATAACATCAGTTCCTACACGCCAAAAGGCCTGATTTCCTTCAAGAGAAAACTTCAATTCGGAATTATCCCTTAAAAGCTTTATAAACTCCTTTGCCCGAAGGCTACAGAGTTCATAAATATCTTTATCCGGATATTCTTTGATTTTTGGCAGTTTGTCCTGATTTATCGAGGCAACTGAAAGAGGGAAGATGCTGTAATGAGTTTTAATAAACCCAACAACCTTTTCTTCCTCTTCGCCTTTTTCATTAAGCTCTTTTTTCGTCTTAGGACGAAAGAACTTAACGGTTGCCGCTTTCGAGCCTTTGTTTAATGTTCCCTCCAAATCATTTTTGATAGCGTTAAACGTAGCGAAACGCATATCAATGGAATGATCTGAATTAAAGCCGTGGTTGAAAACCTTTATTATGTTTTCAGAACTAAGCTCAATATCAGCCATGGTTTTACTTATGCTTGCTGCGTAGTCGGCAAGATAAGCATAAAACATGGTGATAATTACATTTGAACCGCCATAAAGACGATTCTTCCAGCTGCGAGGCTGGGTTGTTGAAAAATCGAGATACGTCCATGGTTTTTGCCACGGAGCAACTTCAGCTTCTATTGAAGACAATAGAACTTCTGTTTCAGATAATTTTTCAATCTTTTTTTCCATAATAGACTCCTTGCCTTGCGGCAGTTGAACCTCCAACTCCATGGAAAAATGAGTTTTCGGTTGCAGGCAGCAAATACATGCCTGCGACTACCAGAAAGGAGTCTTGAGCATGTACTGGACATGCCCAGTTAAATACAAATGGCTGAAATCAGCCGACCTTAGATGCTTACGTAACATCCGAACGTTTACGTACCAATAGGCACGAAAATCCTTATTGCCAAAAGCAATTAGAAATTACCTGAAGTAATTCCTAATTACTTTTGTAGAGTGTTATAGGTGTTATAACAACTGTAACTCATGGCGGCATTGATGCCGCATGGACTTTTTGTTTGGTGCTGCCGATAAGCAGCTTTGAATCTTTTGACTGATCTGCAGATCAGTGTCTGCCAGAAGAGATTGTTAAGGCCGAAGCCTCAGTTGATCTGAAAACTCCTCTCCGGGAGGGGAGTTTCCGTAAAAAGCGGCAGAACCGCTTTAAATTAGTGTTTTCTGTTGTGCTATATTACCATCTGACAGCATGTTTTTCCAGTTTAGTCAGCAATTCTGGATATTACAGATGTGATTTCTGCTTCACTAGGGGTTCCCGGAAGCTGGATTCTCTTATTCTGCTGCTTATCCAGAATGAAAACTGTCGGAGTACTGTCAATTTGCAGTTTCTCTCCCTCTGCCAAACCTTGCAGAAGTCCGGTTATTCCCTGTTCGGAACCCATACACTGAGTAATGTCATCCGCATTGAGATTAAGACGCTCTATAATGCTGTCGGTGGATACTCCGCTAAACAGAGATGTTGTCGCATACCAGAAGGCTCTGTTTCCTTCCTTTTCGGCTATGCATTCAGTGAATACCGCTTTGAGTTTAGCATCCTGACCATGCATAGGAAGAGGAAAATGACGTAATACCACATTAACTTTACCATTGCTTTTATCTACAAGTGCTTTAGCTGTTCGGGAAAACTGGGAACAGTAAGGACAATCAAAATCCAGGTATTCATAAATGGAAAAACGAGCTTCCGGATTTCCATAAACATGGTCTGTTGTTTTTTCTGCCGCATTGCTAAAACCTGCTAAAGCCTCTTTTTTGGTTCTTTCTGCTGATTCGTTTATAACTGAATGTAGCTCATTCCTAATCTTTAGATTCAGTGAAGACTGCATAACTGCAATATCTGTCTGTAGCCCGGAAATTTCCTCTTTCTGTTCATCTCTCTGTCTGCTCATTAGATGTTTTGTCTCCTCAAGATTTTTTTCCAGACGTTCTATTCGATCATTAGCCTCCTGAAGAACCATATTTCTATGTTTATCTGACAGAAAATCCTGCACGGTATAGCAGGCCACGAAGCTGATAGTCAGAGCCAGTAATGAATCACGAAGGTTCAAGCCAAATTCTCCTTTCCCCATTTTTCTTATTCCTTTCTTTAAATTCAACCAATTTCACATATCAGATTTTAATGAATAAAAAGATCCTGAATCATGGATTATCTCCCCGAAAACAGGGGGAAAATTTAGATTTTTTACATTTAAGCCAACTTAAAATATAAAAAAATGAAATGAAAAATAAATATACGGTCCCGGAATAACTGATGTTTACGTTGTTTATATGTGAAAAGCCGTCCCAGGCAAAGGATCTGGCCAGAAATCTTAATGCCACTGTCAGCAAAAAAGGCTGGTATGAAACCTCGAATGCCGAAGTAAAGGTAACATGGTGTGTAGGTCATCTTTTGGAATTGTGTCCTCCTGAAGCATACAGCAGTGACTATAAGATATGGAGTATCAGCAAATTACCGATAATTCCGGCTGAATTTCACTACACCGTAAACGAAAAAACCAAAGATCAGTACAAAACCGTAACATCACTGCTTAACAGATGCAGCTCTGTAGTTATAAGCACTGACTTTGACCGAGAAGGGGAAGCTATTGCCAGAAACATCATTTCTGAGGTGAATTACACCGGAAGCATAAAACGCTTAAAGCTTACCGCTCTCGATGATAAATCGATACAGACTGCGTTAGCCAATATCCTTCCAGGAGAAAGTACGGAAGCTCTCTTTCGGGCCGCACAGGCACGAGCATGGGCTGATTGGCTGGTAGGCATGAACCTCTCCAGACTCTATACATGCATCAATAAAGATTCATTGATGATTCATAATGTCATTTCCATAGGCAGGGTTCAGACACCAACTCTCGCCCTGGTAGTTCAAAGAGACTATGAAATAGAGCATTTTGTTTCAGTGCCTTTTTATGAATTGTTTCTCCGGCTTCAGGCAAATGACATGGTTTACTCTGTTAAATGGATTCCTTCAGATAAGTATCTTAATGCAGCCGGTTATGTCACTGATAAAGAACAGGTTCAGAAGCTGGCTAATCAATTAAACGGAACAACTGCCAAAGTTTCCTCATATAAAGCGGAAATAAAAAAATCTGCCGCTCCACTGCTTTTTGACCTTACATCTCTGCAAAAGGCAGCAAACAGACTTTGGGGATATGCCGCATCCAAAACACTGGATATTGTCCAGCAGCTTTATGAAAAATATAAGGCAACATCTTATCCCAGAACAGATTGCAGATATCTGCCGGAATCACAGCATGATGCCGCCTCTAAAATAATAGCCAATATATGCGGCTTTTTACCGGAACTGCAACAGTTCTCAGCCGATATCGATTACAACCGGCAGCATCAGTGCTTTAACACGAAAAAAGTAACTGCTCACCATGCCATTATTCCTACTGAAAACAGCAAAGTTGATATCCAGGGGATGACCTCAGACGTTCTTAATGTTTACAGGCTTATCTGTAAGTCATATCTGGCCGCATTCATGCCGCCATTAATTCAGAACGTAGTACGCATTGAACTTAATGCGGCAGAAGAACTCTTCAGGGCAACCGGTAAATCAGTAATTGATATGGGTTGGTCAGCTGTTTTTTTTGACGAAAAAAGAAAGGATAAGGAAGAAACCTCGGAAAATCCCGGAAGCAATGAATTTACCGTAACGGAACCTATCCCTGTTTCTCAGGTAGGGGACATGCATCAGATAAACGAAACCAGAATTGAGGATAAGAAAACTCAGCCACCTCAGAGATACACTGAAAACACTCTTCTCGGAGCAATGGAGAACATTTCACGTTATGTGACGGAAGAAAAATGGAAGAAAATCCTTAAGGAAACTTCCGGACTGGGAACTCCGGCAACCAGGGCAGGTATTATCGATAATCTTCTTGCCAGAGGCTATGTTGAACGCAAAGGAAAAAGTCTCATATCCACTGATTTCGGCAAATCCGTTATCAATATGATCCCGGACAACATAAAAAATGCCGGAATGACGGCAGTCTGGGAACAGGCTCTTGATTCTCTGGCTCAAAACTCCCCGAAAATGAGCATAGACCGATTCATGTCTTCCATAAAAAGCTGGATCTCTACAGTTATTCGGGAGGTTTCCGCAAATCATCAGTCCATTGTACAAAAAGAACTGAAGATAGCCGAATTAAGAAACGGTTCTGAGTTCTTATGTCCTAAATGCAATAAAAAACTGGAGTACAGAGAGGGAAAATTTGGGGCATTCTGGAGCTGTTCCGGATGCAAATCCACCTACAAGGATAATAAAGGAACACCGGATTTAACTTCTTCAAATCAAAAACTTACCGAAATCAAATGTCCTTTATGTCAGGCTCCGATGGTTCTGAGAAAAAGCCCTAAAGGCATGTTTTACGGTTGCTCCAAATTTCCGAAATGTAAGGGAACAGCAAAATTACCAATTACCGATACTTCTGAAGCTGCGGATCTCAATAAAGCGGCAGCTTCTCAGAGAAAGAATCCATAATACCGAAAGGAAAAGCCATGAAAGATACTGTATTTGTCGATATAGAGACTACCGGATTAAACCCGATTCATGATGAAATTCTGTCTGTAGCAGTGATAGACGAGAACAACAAGGTTCTTTTTGATGAAAAGATAAAGCCAATGTTTCATGATTCATGGGGAGAGGCTGAAAAAATCAACTATATCAGCTATAACTCAGTTCAAAACTGCGAAACATATGCTGCCGAAAGCATCAGAACACAGCTTATGGACATTTTTAAAGGAAAAAATGTCGTGGCCTACAATGCCAGATTCGACTGCACTTTCTTAAGAGAGGTTCTTACCGAAGCAAAATCAATTCATTGTGCCATGAACGCATTTACGGCATTTAATAACGGTAACAGAATATCACTCAGTAAGGCTGTGTACCAGATAGATCCTCAGTACGAATATGAGCATCATACTGCTCTGGCCGACACCTATGCATTAAGACTGGTTTGGAATTATCTGGAAGAGAATTTTCTAAATAGGCCATTGCCTTTTGATTTCACCGCCATGGATAAATTCCAAATATCCTTCCGTAACTACACTAATAACAAAGATTTAGTAAAAAAAATCACCGAAAGCGGAGATAATGATGACCTGTTTTCCCTTAAAGCTTGTCTATATGCAACAAGGAACAGAAAGGTCAACGTTTTGATGGATTACACAGACTTATATAAAATGGGCTATCTTAATCTGGAAAAGTGTGAAACAATCAGGTTATCAATTTCCCAGATGATAAGCTCGATGTATTCCAAACGGAAAAATTCTTAAGATATCATGACGATGTGGTGTTATATCTGTTATAACACTTGTAACACCACAAAAGAGTAATTAGAAATTTCTCCAGGGATTTCTAATTGCTTTTGGCAATAAGGATTTTTCGTGCCTTTTGGTACGTAAACGTGAGTACCCTACGTAAGTGGTATAAGGTCGGCTGATTTCAGCCATTTTCATTAACCGGGCATGTGCCTACATGCCCTTACTCCTAAAGAGTCCGGCATGTTCGCCATGCCCTTTTCTTTTAGGAGTTTATTATGGAAATAAACCACTTTAACGATAATCTGGCGAAAGCCCTGATTAAGTACAAGGATATTCCTTTGTACCTAGCCAGATTCGTATTGGATTTATGCAATACGGATAAGACTATCATTATAAATAACTGGTATCTGACTGATACCGAGGTTAAAAACTTTGATGCGGCACAGAAAACATTGTTTGATATGCTCATCTGCGTTGAGACCTCTATTGGAGATTATAAGATAGATGTTGAAGTTCAATCTTATAGGTCTGAATCTCTGATATTGAGAATGCACAACTATAGCAGGTCAATCGGAACAAGTGATTTTATAAATCACACCGATAAGGAAAAGTTATTGCCATGCAATATACAGCTGTGGTTGTTTAAGTCTTCTCAATTTGCTCAGGGCATTGAATTTAACGGCAGAAAACTTGCCGTATTGGATTTGATGGACACTGAGACACATCAGAGATTTGCATTCAGTGATAAGTATGTTCTAGTAAATGGTGATTACTACGCCAAATTAGGAACTGCGTCACCGGATAATGATTTCGATGCCATAATGCAGTTTTTCTTACTTTCCGATTCAAAGGAAATAGAGGACTTTGTTACAGAAAACAAACGAGAT
>JBGUIU010000134.1:0-7625 GCA_045113275.1 Paludibacteraceae bacterium | reverse complement strand
CCCAAACTTTTCTTAATTTAACTGATCTATGAACAGTTTGCGGCAATTGGATATAAAACCCTATATTACATAGGGTTTTTATTTGCTTAAAAACTGATAATCAGAGTCAGGCTCCTCCGGAATACTGTCATTCAAATCAAATTCATCTTCAGTACTGTCAAAATCAAGTGTATCACAGTCATATTCTTCACTCGGTATTGGAATATCCATTGCGATAAGCAGTTCCCTGATATTGCCGACAGCTTCCGTGAAGTAGCTGCCGAATGAAAATCTGGTTTCAATTATAGTATTCAATTTATCAATTACCACCGGTTCACTGTCATAATGTAAATTTAATTTTGTATTATTTTTTAATGCGTTATCTATTCTTCGTCTGAGCATAATGGCAATTGATGTTGCAATAAACTGTACAAAAGCTTTTCCTTCCAGTGATTCATCTGAACTTACTCTGAATCTGTAACCTCCAAGTCTTTGTTTATAAAGATTGAACGCATATTCAACTTCATTGCGATCATAATATGCCTTAAAGGCTTCAACAGGGTCCGAAACACTGTTGCTTACAAGAATTCTGACACCTTTCATGTTAAGAAATCTGTTGAAAGCATTATTGTCAACTTCGCAGGAAATCTGCTCATTATCCTGATGAACAACAATCATTTTTTCTTTAATGGAGGAAAGTTCGTCAGATAATTCTTTTCCCTGTTTTAACAGTTTGATTATTTTGGCAACCTTTTTGGTTAAACCAACGGATTCGTCATTGTAAATTTTCTGATTATAGTAAATGTGAACAAACATGGTATCCTTTAATCTTGGTTTCCTGCACCTGCAATCAGTGGAAAAATTGGCAGGATAAGCCCACTTTGTTTCTACAGTGACAGCATGACAGTCAATCTCTTCGTAATAATTTACAGGATTTAATAATTGCGTTTTAACATCATTAAAAAAAGCAGTGCAGATTGAATAACCGGTCTTCAGATTCAATAGAAACGATACGTTGTTCTGATAAAAACGATGAATATTGGCGACAGAACCATAACCTTTATCAGCAACTATTACAGTATTGGAATCCAACTGAATACGGCTATGTTCCTGAAGGAAATGCTTAACTGTTGAAATATCGGGAACATTACCTGATACGGTGCGGAAATAAGCAGGTTCTCCGGTACTTTGATTTACCACCATCATCACATTGAACTGTCTCAGATTATCTCCGTCCTTATTATGTCCCCATGCAGCTTTGGAAAGTTTGGCGGAATTGGTTGATATTGATGTTGAATCAAGCGCCCAGTACTTATTTTTATTTTCTCTGGTATTTTTCTCTATGGTGAGCTGATTTAAAATTCTGATGAATTTATCAATTTTATCACTTGTTATACTTTGAAATAATTTACATATGGATGAAGGAGACATCGGTTTTTGCCACGGGAGACGATGAGTCTCGGCAAAATGTTCATATCTTGTAGTGGCTTTACCTTCACAAATGTTAAGGAAGTAACAGATTGAAAGGATTTTACGGTTAAGATTGTACATGCCGAAAACTTTATTTAAAGCCTTAATCAGCGGGGTATCCGCAAGCAGATTGTCAAAAACCCATGTTGCACCTGCTGCCAGTCGTTTGGCATCCATTGCGTCCTTAAGTGAAATTTTCAGTTCTTCCCCTAACGGAGTGAATTCAATTTTACCGTTTTCGTTTCTTACACTCTTAAAAAAGTTAAGTTCAGGATGCTCTTCAAGAAAATTTTCATTCCACTTAATTTCACCGGATTTAGAACCGGAGGTAATGGTACCGGCAACTTTCGTTTCTCCGGAAACTCTGTATGATCTTCGTTTTTCAGGATCCCATGCATTTTTGTATGTAAAAAGACAATAGAACTTTGAACCTTTCTGGCAGAGTAAAGGAGGTAATTCAGGAGATTTAATAAGCATAATGATTCCGCTAGATTTATAATAACATATCTAGTATAACATGGATAAATCCTTAATTCAAGTTAAAAAATCAAATAGATCAGTGATTTATACGATTTTTTGAAAAAATTATTGATTAGTACTTATCTAGATTAGAAAAGTTTGGGTACATATTGAGAATATTTGAACAAATTTTTGTGTTTTTTTTTCAATAAAATCCGAAGTTCGACAGTTGGCGTAATATATATTTCCCCCAACCCTTGAAATTATTGGGCTGAGGGGTTGTTCTTTTATTTTTGAGTTTTGATCATTTTTGGACTTTTCTTAATATTTTTTAAAATTTTTTTCATACTGTCCTTCATAACTACCATATGTTCAAATTCCTTAAGATCAAAGCAATCCAGCAGATCTGTTACAAGTTGAGAATTGTTGTAATCAGGCTGATAGCCTGCGCCTCCATCCAGTGCGATAACACGAAGATCTTTTAAAGTTTTCAGTATCTGTGTAATGGTATATTTAGATTCAGGATACTTTATTTTGTTACTGTTGCGCTCCGAAATTTTCCTCTCAATTCCTCTTATCAGCAAAAGTGCCATAAAGCATGTCATGAAGTGGGATATGATTCTTTGATCTTTGCTGTGATAGAACGGTCTGGCTTCCAAATCAGTTTTCATTATTCTGAAACACTCTTCGATTTCCCATCTGCGTGAATTTATTTTTATAATTTTCCCGATTTGCAAATCAAATAAATTAGTCGCAACGGCATAAAAACCATCAAACATTTCATCGGAAGCAATTTTATCCGTATCAATGGAAGCAGCCTTGTGCCTGGCCACTTCTCCGTTATCTGTTGCATAAGTTTTTTTAATTAGTGCTCTTGGACTGCGCTCATTTTCAATGTAACAGCGGCCTGAATCAATCATTTTAAGAGCCCGGTTGATTTTGCGCTCGCGAAGAGAACGCATATAATCCATATACTTAAGAGAAAATGTAACAATAAGTCTTGAATCAAGACCGTTTTCCGAGGTTGTACGTTCCTTGAAGAATACCGTATTGTAATATTCAGAATATAAATCATCAGAATTATAAAGGTCTTCGAGATTAAACCCGATTACAGTTTCAGAATGACCGTCAGGTCTGCGTCTGCAGAAAGACCAATCAGAAGGTTCTAGAGCCCATTTTTTAAGAAAATCCTTCAGTTTTTTGAGAGATTGAGTACAGATGAAATGTCGCTGACCCTTAAATCCCCCTTTAACCAGAATATCGTCAGAATCAACATTGTTGAATTTACGGTTGTCATCACCGGACAGACCGCAGTCGGTGCAGACAATGATATCTTCAGTGTTAAAATTTTTGATAATCTTTTCCTCCAGAGGAATCATTGTCTTCTGTTCATTGGTACAGCCTGGATTGATGCAAAATCCCAAAGGCATTCCGTCACCATCCATGAACAGTCCCATCTGAACAACAGGATTAGGTCTGTTTTCTTTTGATTTACCATATTTTCGCAGGGTGTGCTCACTATGCCATTCATCTGACATATGAGTTCTGTCGCAGTCTTCGAGTTCTTTTTCGGTATAGAAATTGGTGCAGTCATAATACAATCTTGAAACATCTCTGCAGCATTCCTGAGAAGAATACTGATACAGCCTGTTCTGAATTAAATTACTGTTTTCATGGAGCAAATCCATGGCACGATAGACATGCTGCAATTCAATTTTGCTGTTTTCAAGAAGACGATACTGATAATCTGATACAAGAGCGGCTTTGGATGATGGATACAGAATTCTGCCGAACAGCATGGTTTTCAGGATATCGTTTAAATCAAATCCGTTAATGTGGGGGTGATTATTCATAATTTCATCGCAAATATTAGCGATACCGAAAGAATAGTAAAGTTTTTCAAGGATTAAGTAACCGACATTAAAAATGCTGCTGGAAGAATTCTTGGGTAAATCCTCACGAAGCTTTATGGTTAACACTCTTTTGTTATTAATTTTTGAATTCTGCAGTTCTTCATTCTTTTGAGCTACATAATTTTTACACCATGCCTCGGCATCAGGAACATTATATTTTTCTCTGATTACTCTTGCGCAGCCTAATGATTCAACAGTTCTGGTTTTCTTTCGTCCATTTTCATCACGATAGTCTTCAATAATGTAATAGTAAAAATTATCTGGTTTGCCGGTTCTGGTTATTCTCATGATTATCATTTCAAAGATGTATAAAAACTTTTGTAATGATACCGCATTACGTCATGTTACGCAAGATAATTTTAATAAATTTTAATCAAAAAAAATAAGCCCCGTAAGGCTTTTGAGTGATTTTTATATTACGCAACTGCCGAAGTTCCGGACACTTGACGAGAACATAATGACGGTTGCCAATCTATTTGTAGAAGGCAAGATCTAAATCTGACAGAGTGCAAATGAAGTCAAAAGGTTCGATTGGTTGGCAGAAGAAACAAGATGATTAACGACGATTCCAAAAGCTGAGATTACGACATGAAAATCAAAATTTTTCAAAAAAGCAGCAGAAGAGTTGAGAGATAAATCTGATGGTCATGCGTAGGCCCTGAATTATTTATGAGTCAGATCATAATCTTAACTTTCCGTTCTTACGTGAAGGCAATAATTAAAGTAAAATCCGGAGGGGACTATGCGGGTATTATTTTATGAGCAACAATGACAAACTCTCGAAAACCATCGAATTTACAACCGAAAATTTTAAAATCTACAATGAACTTGCTTCATGGAAGATTTTAATTGTTGACGATGAGGAAGACGTTCATCGCATCACCAGACTTGCCATGCTCGGCATTGAATATGACAATATGCCGATTGAATTCATTTCGGCATATTCGGGAGAAGAAGCCTGCGAGATAATGCGGAAAACGGAAGACATCGCCCTTGTTATTCTGGATGTTGTTATGGAAAACGAACATTCCGGTCTTGATGTGGCGAATTACATCCGCAATGAACTGAATAATCATCTGGTGCGAATTGTTTTAAGGACTGGTCAGCCGGGCCAGGTTCCGGAAGATCAGATTCTGGAACTCTACGATATCAACGACTACAAGGAAAAAACGGAACTTACGACCCAGAAACTGCGACTCATGATCCGTTCCAACCTTCATGCCTTTAACGACAAGAGAGAGCTGTGTTCGGCCACCACAAAGATTCTGCAGCTGAACAGACTTTCACAGAGACTGGTAAGTTTCACCGATTTGAAGGCCGCCGCCAGATTTATTTACGAAAACCTTTATTTTTATCTGAACAAGGAAAGACCGCAGAAGCGGGATTTCAAGGGTCACATTTTCTCTTTTATAAATCCAATGGGAGATATGTGCGAGTTTCATGATTATTACACAGGTGAAAGAGTCAGACAGGAGGATCTTCCTTCTGAAATCATTGCAGAAACCGCTGTGAACCGTAAAGCGACATACAGAGATCAGGAGGTTACAACACTGGCCTATTCCGACTATCACGGAGTTGTTTTCTACCTGAATCTTGCCGAAAATACAGGTTACAGCTACAATGAGGATCTTGCAAATCTTCTTCAGGATACGATTTCGAATCACTACCGCAATATATATCTGAACGCACTGCTTAACCGCAACCAGCGCGAGATCATGTACCGCATCTGCGAAATCGTTGAAAGCAGGTCGAAGGAATCAGGAATACATGTTAAACGGGTAAGTCAGTACTGTGAACTGCTTGCCAAGCTTGCCGGAGTTCCTCAGAGAGATATCAATCTGCTTAAGCAGGCAGCTCCGCTGCACGATCTCGGAAAAATCGCCATTCCTGACGATATACTTCATAAACCCGGCAAACTCGATAACTACGAGTGGGAGGTAATGAGGACCCACTCCCAGATCGGTTATGAACTGCTGAAGGATTCAAATATCGAACTTTTCAACGTAGCCGCAGAGGTTGCTTTCTACCACCATGAAAAATGGAACGGAACCGGTTATCCGAACGGACTTTCCGGAGAGGATATTCCGTTAAACGGACGCATTGCAGCCATTGCAGATGTTTTTGATGCACTGGCCTCCGAACGCTGTTACAAGCATAAGTGGCCGATGGATAAAATTTATGAACTTTTCAAGGAAGAGCGCGGACAGCATTTCGATCCTAAACTGACAGATCTGTTTATTCAGAACTTCGATAAATTTGTCGCAATCAAGGAAAAAATAGACGGACACGTTCAAAACTAGCCAAAGTAATATTCAATCTGAATCAGGGCACGATTTCATCGTGCCTTTTTTCTTGGAACATGCCGTTCAGACGGTCATCCGCCGCATTCGGCGCCTGACACTGCATAAAATACGTGAAAAGAGAGCAAATCGTCAGAGATAATACAGATCCCAGTTGGATGTCTTGCTTTTATTCAGGCTTGAGAGTTTCTTTGCATGAGCCTGCAGTTCCTCCTCGCTTGCCTTAAGCACCATAAGAGAACCTTCAGAGACAAGTCTGCCGTCCTCGGATGCATCGCCGTGAGCCGAATTCATGTCGGCGCGGAACATGCTGTCCATGGTATTCTGACCTCCTGTCATAGCCAGATAAACATCGGCAAGAATTTTGGAGTCCAGCAGAGCGCCGTGGAAACTTCGGTCGTATTTTCCCTGCACCTCGAACATTTTGCTCAGGGCGTCAAGACTGTATTTCGCATGACCTGGAAGCAGTTCCTTGGCCTCGGCATAAGAGTCCACCACTGTGCACAGTTCCTCGATCCTTTCCTTGTAGCCGTTTAACTCAAGCTCCTGATCAAGGAATCCAACGTCGAATTTTGCATTGTGAATAATCAGCACAGCACCGCGAATATATTCAATGAACTGATCTGCAATATCCCTGAAATCAGGTTTATCTGCCAGAAATTCATCGGTAATGCCGTGAACCTGCACAGCCTCCTCATCAACCTTGCGGTGCGGATTAAGATAGCACTGATAATTATTATCTGTAAGCTTGCGGTTAACCACCTCGACGGCACCTATTTCAATAACCCTGTGTCCGATATGGGCGGCACCGCCCTCGTCACTTTTACCGGTTGTTTCAGTATCAAGAAATATGCATCTGCAATTATCAATTTCCATCTTATTTACCAGGTCCAATAAAATTTAATTATAAATATCCGACTCACTATGTTATCATATCGACATTCTAAATTTAACAGTATCAAGAAGATTATGCTAACAAGAGATCAAATATTATATTTAAAAAGCAACGCACACGAACTGAAGCCGGTTGTAATCATCGGACAGAAAGGCATTACGGACAGCGTTATAGATGAAATCAAATCAAGTCTGGATCACCATGAACTGCTGAAAGTTAAGGTAAACGGAGCCAACAAGGACAACCGCGATGAAGCGGCCGCGGAATTATGCAGACTGACAGGAGCTGAATTCGTTCAGATGCTGGGTAACGTGCTTACTCTGTTCAAACAGAAAAAAAAGGATTCAAAGTTCGTTCTGCCTAAACACTGATCCTTTCCTGATATTCAGCCTCTGCCTGACAATCTGCAGGCATCGGATACCGGTTCATGCCGAATAAAAAAACACAGTTCCAACACTATATTTTCAGCATCGGAACTGTGTTTTTTCGTAATCTGAAAAAGCCGTTTCACGTATTTCAGACTGAACCTCTCCTTAAAATAAAAAAATGAGCAAATATCCATTCACTCATTTTAAATATAAGGAGACATACATTAGATATATTGAACGT
>JBGUIU010000133.1:0-1770 GCA_045113275.1 Paludibacteraceae bacterium | reverse complement strand
TGGCAAACAATTGATGTTGATCAAATTAATAGTTTATGGGAAAGTAAAAAAGGGAAAGAAGAACTTTCGTCTATGACGGAATTACCTGAAACTAAGATACAATTGTAAATTATATGTCGCGATTATTATCCAAAAGCGATTACGATTCTGTTTTACAAGGTAAAAGTGTTGTGATAAGCACACTGGGTGAGTATGGGATTGGCTACAATGTTATTCCTGTGCTGATTTCGTATTTAGAAAGCACTAAGAAACGGGAAGAGAGTGTCTCATATTCAGAATTAAAACAGTTCGTGGAGCATTTTTCGGACGGAAGTATCCCTTTTGCATCTGACATCAATTTGGTTCCATCTGATATAGGTAATGCTTTATTAGATGAAGAGTTCGTAAGAAATGAGACTAGTAAACAACAAAATCCCTATTTTCTTTCATCTCTTATAGCCATTAAATATAGAAATGAGAATGAAGTATGGTGGGATATTGATGAACTATTGTCACAATTAAAAGAAATAAGAGATGGCTACATATAATTGTTTCTTAGATACGCATGTATTATCTGATTTCCTCTTTCAATTTGATTCTTCTTTACCAAATAGTCTTTTAGAGCCCAAAGGCTTTCTAACAAGTAAAATGCTACAGAAAATCAACCCGTTGATTGAGGGGGAAGGACGTGACGGAATTGTGATTACGTCAGTATTTAATTTCGTCGAAGTTTTAAATAAATTTGATGAAATCTATAGTGATGATGCAAAGAAAATGATGGTGAAATTATACGGATTTCTAAATCAAACACCGGAATGGTTCCTTATTGATGATATGAATATTTGTACGGCTAACGCCCTTATAGATGTACCAATTAGGAATCATTTTGGCGAATCTATATCTGGAGATGATGCAATTCTTATTGCAACTGCTCTTTTGCGTGATAATGTTTTCTTTTGTACTTTTGACAATCGATTAGAAGGGTTGAATATTAAGAATATGTCTTTTATCAAATAATAGTTTATAATAGCACGACAAAATAATATAATCAGTTACTATTCATTTTATACAATAATAGCAGCTATATACTATAAAAACAGTGTATAGCTGCTGGTCTAATCAATTAACATTGATAATGTTTATTGTTGATCTCTGATGTAATGCATAATCATTCGAATTTAGTGGATTAGACATTGAAGGGCGATGCCTCGGATGGCGACGCTGCACCCAGGATTAGAGGCTCGAATATTCCGTGAGGGCATCGAAGCAGGGACAGTCCTTGTGGACGTTGGGGAGGTCGCGATGGCCGAGGATGCGGGCATCGGGATGGGTTTTCTTCAGGCTACGGAGCAGGCGCAGCAGGGCGCGTTTCTGTTTCGATGTGCGGGTGTCGGCGGCGTTGCCATGTTCGTCGAGACCGCCTTCGTAGCAGACGCCAAGCGAGTGCTGGTTATAGCCTATAACGTGGGCGCCCACCAACTGTTCGTGGCGCGTCTGGTAGGTCCGGCCGTCGCGGGTGATGTAGTAGTGGTAGCCCGTGAATCCGAACCTTTCCGCGTGACAGCGGATGAGGGCTGTCACGGGAAAATTCTGGTTCGAGCGCGTGGCCGAACAATGGACGACAATCAGATCAATGTGGCGCATGACTGTACGAAAAACGAACTGATGATGGCCGTAAGCACGGTGATAATGAACTGGATGATGGTCTTCCAGCGTTTCATGTCTTTAAACAATTTCATAATCTTTCAAATGTTAAAAGTGATTACTAATCTTTGTCAATGCCGTCACCGC
>JBGUIU010000132.1:0-3903 GCA_045113275.1 Paludibacteraceae bacterium | reverse complement strand
GCTACTCGTCCATGGAAGCTTCCATCCCATCCATTGCTTCCTTCAAATACCTTTTGTCCGTAGCGGTCAAATATTTTCACGTAATGACGTTCCATAAAGACATCGTTCAGACCATCTTTGGTATGAGGAGTAAAGGCTGTTGGTATCTCTGGAAGTACAAGGACTTTGGTCAGTGCACTCGCTACAGAAGGACAGACGCCATCGGAAATAGTAACATAATAGTAAGTAGTATCATGTGGATATTCTACTATAGTTGAACTTTCTCCAGATAACAGATATGCAATCTCTTCGTCTTCGTCATCATCTGGGTCATCGAATATAAACTCTTCGTGTTCAATGTAACTATCAAAGTTTCTTCTGTCATATTGTCCTACGACTTTGTACCAAATGAGTTCTTTGTACTCGTAATCTGTTTTAACAGAAAGTGTGATACTTTCACCTCTCCAAATTCGAGGAGGGTTAGTAGGGTCTGTTTTGATAGTGATTTCATCTGGATTATAACGTTGATGAACATCCAATAAGATGGAATCTCGAGAGAATAGTAAGTTAGCACGAAGCAATTCAAGTGCTGCAGTGTCGTTATCTAAACTAGCAAGAGAGTCTTCTGTGGTCATGTAATATCCTTTGCAGAATGCGAGATGAGAGTCAAATGATGAAGTTGCTCCGCATCGGTTTTCTGCATAGAATAATAAGGTTGCATCATTATCGTCATACGTGATGATTCCGTTGATAGAGTCTTCGTAATCGAAACGTACTCCGTTCTTTTTCCAGTATGTCCATACGCTATCTGCACCCATGTCGTCAATACATTTTACGTATGGACTGAGGTCGATTAGATTTCCTTCGCAGACAGATAACTCATGAGAATCTAGAATCATCTTAGGACGTTCGATTACGTTAACATGGATGGTAGCGGTATCGGAACATCCGGATGTGGTATCCATGGCAACCATTGTATAGTAACCAGATTCACTCTTTTGATGAAGTTTGGTTAATGCTTCTGCAACGTGATCAACACTACCATAGATTGGAACTAATCCTTCATATAGGTGCCAATACGTGATCGGGTTGTTACTGAATATCAAATTCTCTTCCTTCGCTTCTTTTCCACGATAATATTCATATACGAATGTACTACTGATTTTCACTCTCTGACCATCCCATGTATCGATGATCTCCATCTCTCCTTCAGCGTATCTGATATCTTGACTTGCTAATGAGATGCCTTGATCATCGGTTACACACGAATCTATGTCGTATGCTGTTAGATGTGCGATTGAAGCTCCGTCTTGTACTTTTACGTGTTTAATAGTACTATCAGCATTTTCACACATATCGTACACATAAATCTTGACGTCGATTGATTTCTTAATCAACGAACCTGCTTTAGGGATTTGAACAATCGTAATATTTTCATTCTCTGAACAGTTATCGTGAATGTATGCTCTTACTTCTTCACTGAAATCAGGAACCTTGAACGTACATTTCTTTTGGAAATCTGCTAGTACGTAATCATCCCAATTGTCAGGGAATTCAAACTTAGGACCAACAGTATCTCTTATTAGAATCATCTGTCTTTGAGAGGTACTATTTCCGCATCTATCGGTTACCGTATAGGTTCTTACGATATCATAATTATAATAATCGCATGAATTAGGGTTATCTCCACGATTGGTTGTTTCAGTATATGTGAGATGTGGTGATGGGTCACAGTTATCACTGACTCTAACCTCTAATGCATCAAAGATTTCATCCTCGCAACTTAATACTGTGTCACGTAGTATATCAAGGAATTGAGGTGCAACGGTATCTTTAACATATATTACTTCTTCGCAAGTAATGATATTGTCATGAAGATCGGTTATTTGATATGTACGTGTTACAATCATATCGCAAGAATCATTAGCTAATGAATCGATAGCAAGGAAAGAACCTTCTTTTATCTTGTTCTCATTGGCGAATGAACCTCCAGCTTCTTTAAAGTCTGCAAATGTTTGATATGGAGCAGGTATGTCGTCCACACAACTATATACTTTTCCATCTAAGTCTCCTGGACAATAAAGTGTATCAATGATCCATTTGTCAATGAAGACTATCTGAGTACATATTGCAGTGTTACCTGATTTGTCAATGTAAGTCCAGTTGATGGTTGTTGCTCCTAATGGATAAGTGCTTTCCAACGGACGAGCATCATCACGAACACCAATTGCGGTAATATCTCCGTCACATGCATCTGTGTAAACTGGTATTCTTAAACCTGCATCAACAACTTCTTGATATGTAGCTGAATCAAAGTACGTTGAACTATCTGTAATTTGAATCTTGATACTATCCATATTGCTACAATCTGGCATTGGAGGGAAGGTATCTAATACGATTACATTTTGATAGTGATAACAAGTTTTGGATATTACACTATACTCACTGGTAAATGTCCATGTTATTGCTGTCGTATCTCTTGGATATGCATCTTCCATAGCTTTGCCATCACCACGAAGTGGTACTCCTGGTATGTCTAAGTTTGTACAAGCATCTTTGGCTGTTGGTATTGGTAATGTCAAATAGCCTGCTGGTAATTCACATTGATCTATACCTAAGTATATAACCGTATCGTGAAGTGATGCTTTACAATCGAAGTCTGGCTCTGTATTGCCATGGATGAAGACGTATTGTTCGCAGTAGATAGGCTCAGTTGAGAACTCACTTACGAACTTCCAGTCGATGGTGTCTCGACCAACGCTATAAGGATCGTTCATGCTCTTACCACTTCTTCTGGTACCTACACCCCAGATCGTGTCATTCGTGCAGGCATCAAGTGCGAATGGAGTAGCGAATTCTAAGTCTATGGCTGATATCTCACAGACTCCATGCAAGACAGTGTCAATCAAAGCTTTTTTGAGTGAATCACAATCGATAATTGGTTGAATATCGCTTTGGATGAATACATATTGCTCGCAGTAGGCTGTTTCAGTTGAGAACTCGCTTACGAACTTCCAGTCGATCGTATCTTTTCCAACCTTGTATGCAGCATCCATAGCCTTACCGCTTCTTCTGGTACCTACACCCCAGATGGTATCGTTTGTACAGGCATCAAGTGCGAACGGTGTGTTGATCTTCAGATCATTAGCGGAAATCTCGCATACGCCGTTGAGTACAGTATCGATTTTAATCTCCTTGAGAGAATCACAATTGAATACTGGTTCGATATTGCTTTGAATGAATACATATTGCTCGCAGTATGCTGTTTCAGTCGAGAACTCGCTTACGAACTTCCAGTCGATTGTATCTTTTCCGACCTTGTATGCAGCATCCATAGCCTCACCACTTCTTCTGGTACCTACACCCCAGATGGTATCGTTCGTGCAGGCATCAAGAGCGAACGGTGTGTTGATGTTCAAGTCAGCTGCAGAGATCTCGCATACACCGTTGAGGACTGTATCGATTGTAGCTTCCTTGAGAGAGTCGCAGTCGAATACCGGTTTGATATCGCTCTGGATGAATATGTATTGTTCGCAGTAAGATATTTCAGTAGAGAACTCACTTACGAACTTCCAGTCGATTGTATCTTTTCCAACCTTGTATGCAGCATCCATAGCCTCTCCGCTTCTTCTTGTACCTACACCCCAGATGGTATCGTTCGTGCAGGCATCTATAGCGAACGGTGTGTTAATGTTCAAGTCAGCCGCAGAGATCTCACAAACACCGTGAAGTAGGGTGTCGATCTTAGCCTCCTTGAGAGAGTCGCAGTTGAATATTGGTTCGATATCGCTTTGGATGAATACGTATTGCTCGCAGTATGCTATTTCTGTAGAGAACTCGCTTACGAACTTCCAGTCAATTGTATCTTTTCCGACCTTGTATGCAGCATCCATAGCCTCACCGCTTCTTCTGGTACCTACACCC
>JBGUIU010000131.1:0-1860 GCA_045113275.1 Paludibacteraceae bacterium | reverse complement strand
CAATACATGTTTTTAAAAAACACCCAAACCGCCTAGGATATGGGTTATGTTGTTATTTTCACTTTAAAACAAGTGGGAATCTCGAGTCAATAACATTGAGCGTGATACCATACGCAGTATGGAAAGTCAGTTCAAGTACATTTAAGGCATCCGCCCGTAATCCTTTTAAGCTCATGACCATTTACGGCATGGGCTTTTTAGATGGAATTCAAACACTCTATTGCTATACATAGTCCAACTTGCAACATCGTCTAGTATTTTGCTAATATGCTGACATAAATTTACTGAAATTAAACAGATAGAATTTGATTACAGTGCATTTGTGAGTTTTGTGCAGATACGAGGGAAAAGGTCAGTGATGGACGGAATAATATCTATAGAATTTTATAATGATCTTAGTTCAATAATCGAATCTTCCCGTAAGAGTGCATACCAGATGGTTGACAGAATACTTGTCATTCGAAACTGGCTACTTGGTAAACGTATAGCAGAAGAAGAATTATCAGGCACTCATGCTGACAGATACGGAGAAAAAATCGTTTCTGAGCTTGCCAAAACGCTAACCGAACAATACGGAAAAGGCTTTGACCAGCGGTCGTTGTACCGTTATGTGCAATTCTATAACACATACCCCAAGATAGTGGCCTCAGTGAAACCACTATCTTCAAATACTGAAAACCAAAAGATAGTGGCCTCACCGAGACCACTATCTTTTCTGGGAGTTGAAGCTGTCGTGTGTACAGAGAAACTACTATCATGGACGCATTATAAGGCACTGTTACAAGTCACGGATCCAGATGCAAGGCGGTGGTATGAAAAGGAAGCTTATGAGCAGACTTGGTCTGTGCGTACTTTACAGAGGAATATTAGTACTCAGTATTATGACAGGATGTTATTGTCTCATAACAGCAAGGCTGTTGAGAATGAAATGAAACAGCTTACCTCTGAGTACCAAGGAAAACTTGAATTTATTCGCAATCCGGTAATTGCCGAGTTCCTTGGAATGCAGGAAGATACCAGTTATCTTGAATCGGATTTGGAGCAGGCTATCATAGGAAATCTGCAACGATTTTTAATGGAATTGGGAAAAGGATATGCATTTGTAGCAAGACAACAGCACATTCACACGGAAAAGCAGGATTACTATATTGACCTTGTATTCTACAACTATATTCTGCAATGCTTCGTTCTGATTGATCTGAAAATCGGAAAGATTACCCACCAGGATGTGGGACAGATGGATATGTACGTCAGAATGTATGATGAAATGAAACGAGGTGAAAACCATAATCCGACATTGGGTATTGTGCTGTGTTCAGAGACGGATGAAGATATAGCCCGTTATTCCGTACTGCATGGCAACGAGCAGCTTTTTGCAGCAAAGTACAGACTTTGTCTGCCTACAGAAGAACAGTTGAGAGCTGAGATAGAGACACAGAAAGGAATATTTTATCTGCAACATCCAGAATTGAAAGAAGAACTCTAACCGGAGAAGTACACATGGCTATATCATCTGTTACGAAGAGGTTTGTAATCAACGACGACAAGACTTGTATTGCTTTGGCAAAAGCTTTAAGAGAGTCAAGGAAATGTATTCAAAAGAATCCTAGAATTTATTCTCAAATAAATGCGTATGAAGAAGGTAAAATAAAACTAGAAAAATATCTAGCCCAGTATCAAAAACATTAATGTTTCAGCGTTAAAGTAATGTTGTACACCGATAACTTGATAATGGTAGGTGGTAATCAGTAAACGATCCATAATAACTTTTAAGGTAATTATGGCTTTTGCTTAGTCTAAGTGATTTCACTGAAAAGTGAATGAACTACGTTATGAGAGAATGAATTTATGTAAATAAAT
>JBGUIU010000130.1:0-30509 GCA_045113275.1 Paludibacteraceae bacterium | reverse complement strand
TTATGTCCTCTCAGAGAAGTATCCCTTCGACTATGAAGAACTGAACAACGCTGTCATGGAAACATTCACAAACCGGAAAACTCCCATTACAATGGACACTGCAGCTTTCAGCGATGAGTTTCGTGGTGATTCGATGCATCAGACCAGATGGAACTCATTCCTGAAAAAGAAAAAAGCTCTGATCCCAGTCTCAATGAACGATGCTATGGTCCGGATCAAGACATTTGTAACGCCCCTTCTGACTCAAACCAAGACCACAGTAACTGAATGGGATCCGAATGAGGGGTGCTGGAAATAAACCTTTATTGGCAAATAAAACAAACTGGAGCAGAGAGATTAATAAATGCGGTCTCTCTGCTCCTTCATTTTTGTTGGCTTACAGCTCCCGGGCAATCCTTGTAAGGCTCTCGATGACAGCCAAGATATCCCTCTTCGCCTTGCTGTTGGATTCTGTCTCTCCCAGCAGCAGATAATCAAAACTCACATGGAAGTACTCCGCCATCTCCACAATCAGCTCCAGCGATCCGGTCCTGGTACCGGCTTCGATCTTCCGGTAATGGGTGTCGCTGATCCCGATCACGTCGCAGAACTCTTCCTGTGTCAATCCGCAGGCCTGTCTCATCTTGCACAGTCTCAGGCCAAAGTCTTTCATATTGAATTTTGTTGTTCTCAAGTCAGTTCCTCCGATTTCGTTTGAGATTTGTGTTTCAGCTGCAAATCCCTGAAACCGGAGGCGACCGGCATCGAACGCAGATGTGTTTGCATAAAAATAAGAGGCGGCTGCTTTCACAGTTCCCTGCAAAAACAACCGCCTCCTGCTGCGATGTTTCTTCCAAAAAAATCACCCGTCCGATCTAAGGCTTCCAAAGCACTTTTGTTTTTGCCTTGGCTACCCTATCGGGCGGGTGTTACTCGGCCTGCTACAGAGGCCGTTACTATTCTGTTACTTCAAAAATAATCTTTTCTGCCTGTTACTTTGCCGTTACAGAGGCTGTTACTTTTCTGTTATCCGGCATTCTTATGACGGATTAACCCGGTCCCTCTACTGAATATACCATTTAGTATTATAGTACTTTTTGCAATGATATTTGTTCCATTTTGCATTCTTATGATCGCTCAAATAGAAATTGGCTCCTATCGCATTAGTTAGGGTCACAATACTGTCAGAGTTCTTGGTGATTTTCCATCGTAGGCCGTTCTGCGCTACACACAGACATTGGGCGCGGTTTATCCCGTCTTTAAGCTTGTTCTCTTTACATAAGCTTTTCCAACTACCATCTCTCCCAAGGCATCCGCCATATCATCGTCATAATATCTTGATGATAGGTATATTCTATATCGTTCTCATGACAAAAAAATTGATAAATCTCACAAATATTACTTCATGACTCTTCCCTTACTATCGACACCGCCCTCGGACACTCCCTCATCCTCTCAATATACCCTTTTTCCTCCAGCGTCTTCAGGTGAAAATGTATTGAAGAAGACGACCGCAGCCCCGTCATCTCACACAGATCCCGGATACTGGGTGAGAACCCGTGTTCCCTCTGATAGTCTATGATGCAGCCCAGCACCTGTTTCTGCCTGCCCGTCAATGCACGTCTATTTTTCATAAAAGCATCTGCCTCCTTACAAAGTCTCCGTCAGCCAGCTGCGGCTGATAATCAATATTTGCCTTCGTTGCCTGATCCGCCTCATCTGCTCTCTCTACCGTATACAGCTTACCGCCCCGCCTGAAATGAGTCCCGGTCCGGCAGAACCGGAAAGGAACGCCATATTTCACACACTGGATATTCATCGAGATGATCCAGGCATAATCCAGCTCTCTTGCGCCTGCACCTGTCTCTCCCCCGCATGCAACCTCTTCGATCTCCTCCCGGTATCTTTCCAGATACCTTTCGAGATTGATTGCCTGCAGCATCGGCTGGAGGACGATCTTCTTATGCCGGATCGGCAGCTTCAGGAAGGTCGGGAGCCGCCGGTCAGCGGTATACTGGCTCTCACAGCTGCAGGCGATCACTACATTTTCATAACCTGCACCCCAGTCATCCGGAAGACCGATATGAAACCGTTCCGGCCGTTTCGTGATAATGAAAAATGTAAGGTCCGTCCTCTCCTTTATCATTCCCCATGCATCTCCCCGCCAGATATCAGCATCCGGATGAAAGAAATCGGACGTACAGCAGGTCTCCACAATGCCGTCTTCCGGCATGAGCCTGAACTCTCTTTTCCGGTTCTTTTTCATAGGGAGATCAAATGTCTTCGTCTTCCGTACGAGCGTTTTATTCCGGCCATATGCTGCATCGGTCTGAAATACGATGCAGCCGGCGCAGGCCCTGCTGAGCCGGGTACATCCGTGCCAGGGATTCCATATCGACATAACATTTCCTCCTGAAGGTCAATAGTCTCCTTCGATTTCTCTGCGCACCTGCTTCTTTTCCCGTGCGCGGTCATACCTTGTCTTCATATCAAATGTCACCGGTCTCGGCATCATGCCCCGATCCGTTGTTCCCTGGTTCTTCGTGACAATACGTATGCCCTTTACTTTCCTGACTTTGTATTTCTTCATGTCATTTTCTTCTATCCTTTTCTCTTCTTCCAGCAGCTGCCTGATATAGAATTCATAAAGCTCCGTATAGAACCAGTCCGACTGCGAGGAGTGCTTCCTGGTGCCGTACCGAAGCCTGTGTGTGCCCAAGATTGATCTTTCTCTCGACTGCTACACAGAGCTCTCCACCGCTTCCGTCATATTTCAGATCGATGATCGGTCTGTAGTATTCGTCTCCCACCGTATTGTATCTGCTGACTGCTATATCTATCGATTTCTCGATGACCTCATCGAGTATCCCCGAACCGCTGAGGATACCGAAATATACTTCAAGCCTTTTATCATCTACAACACGCAGGTCATGAATGAAATACATAGCCTTCCTCAGTTCTTTGATTGTGGCCACGGAGCCTTCCGTTAATAATCTCCGTCTGTATGTTTCCCTGTAAGACTCACCTTTGAACCTGTATTTCAGCATACTTGTCATCCTTTTCCTCAGCTGCTTACTGTCCAGATGATATATGCTGCAGACATAAAGAAGGTCCTTTTGTTCCCTGCTCAAACTAATCCTCCCTTTCGCAGCACGGCCGCGTTTCAGCTCCTGCCTGCCGGGACAAGGGAAAAAACCCGGCACATCCTCATTTCATGCTATATAAGGACCGGATGGTTCCATGCTTCGGGCTGTCCTTGGGTAAGTGGGAAAATGACCGAAGGACACACAGATCTCATCCGGCGAGCTGCTGAGCCTCAGGATCCGGTAAAGCGGTCTGCTGCATATATTTTGAAAATGCTCCTCACGTCCACGCAGCTGTCACTACCGCATCCTTATCCATGCCGTAATTTCCGTTTTTTAATTCATCTACGAATGTATTAAAATACGGCTCCGCCTCTTCACGGATCAGCAGGTACAAAGATGAATCCCTGTACGCTTTCATGAAGTCATTGAATTTAGGCAGTTTTCCTTCTTCATGGAAATAAAATGCCGTAACAGCCCGTTCGATGAGGCATATCCGCTCATTCACGCTCTCCTGATTATCATCACACCACATAGCTGCCTCATCAGGACTGAGCATTGGTCTCATGTAACCCCTGCTGTCCCATGCTGTCAGGCACCCGGCAGCTATCAGATCAGAAAGGATCTGATAAACTTCCTCCTTTGAGGAAGCCCCCATCTCCAGGACCATGTCCTCTATCATCGGTGCGCTATTCAGTTCACGATAATAATCTTCAAATAATCCATATAATCTCCTGTGTCTTTTCCCGAGCTTTGAAACCTTCTTTTTTACAATCTCATTTCTGTCAGATGACATCTTCTATCCTCTCCGGAGTAATACTCCATTTCTGCAATAAGCCATTGCATTTTCACTGATTTCCTGCAATAAGCCTTTGCATTTTCACTTACTTCCTGTAATAATCCATCGTTCTGTTAACGACTATATAAAGCGCATCTCCCGAATCAAATCGACATGCATAGCAGTCCTATTTCCGCTCAGTCTTGTGACACGTTGTTCACCGGATATTTGCTCTCTACGAACCAGCGGCAGGCTTCCGGCGAATCCTCATAGAAGAGCCTTGCATCCTTCCCCCGGATCCTCACGGAATAACAGATCCCGCAGCCGCCTGCCCTGCGGCTGGCCGATCTTTGTACACGGCAGATTCGTTCTATCTCGTACTTCTCACCTTCCGGTGAGATCCGGAGGTACTTCGGCACCATCGCTCCTGTCGGTTCATAAATCACCCCGACTTCGACATACACTTTATAACTTACCAGATCTCTCCTTTTTCTCTCTTCCATTAATGCAGCACCTCCTTTCCCGGAATCCAATTAAAATGGATTTTTCTAACATTTATCTACAGAAATTGTTGATTTACTATTGACACACCTTTCACATATTTGTCATTTTTTCTTGATTACATGGCTGACGACTCCTTGGCAGGACAATTCCCTGACCAGGATCTTCTTGTCTCCGTATACGGAACTGTTGCAGTAATTGAGAATGATATCTCCCGAATCACGGTCCCTGCCTCCGTACTTTTTCAAGGTGTTGCGGTTCTCATTGTCAAGAGCGATGATCAGGTCTCCCTTTTTCGGTTCCGATTCTTGCCGGATCACGAGTATGTCCCCGTCATCGATGCCTTCGTCCTTCATGGAGTCGCCGGAAGCATGCAGGAGATAGAACGGCCCCGTCCCGAATATTGCCGTCGGGAGAGCAGAAATACATTCGACAATCTCTTCCTCATAGTTGAGTTCACCGCAGGGGACGCTTCCTACAAGCGGAGCCTTCGTGCGCTCCGTTCTGAATTTGTCCATATTGTCCAGGTGCAGCTTCCCGTCTCGGTAGGTGATCATTCCCCGCCTGTCCATCGCTACAAGGTAGTTGTGAGCAGAGCTCCGGGCAATCCCGAAAGTCTTTGCTATTTCTGTCGTGGACGGTGTACGGTCGTGTTCAACATAAAATTCACCGATATAGTTCCTTATCCTCCTCATCAGTTCCGGATCTTTACTACGCATAACAGCACCTCCAAACGCTGAAAAATCCTATCGTGAGCAGTACGTTCAAATCTTCTAAATCCAATATAGCAAACTAATGTTTGGATTTCAATAGTTATTTTGCAATAAAATTGGGTTGTCGTTTGCAAGCGACAACCCGTAATAATTTGCTCATAATTTCTATCTAATCACATCTCGGCATCCTTTACTCCCTCATCTTATCCTTCATATCTGTATCACTTTATCGTGTGATACGGATATCAGAGAAACAGCCTCATTTAGCGCAAGTATTTCCCCGTTTACGTCTTTTGCTCACCTTTTTCTTTTTTTCCTGTTCCTCCAGGAATTTCTTTCTTGCCTGTTCAAATTCGACGGAAGACATTCCGGGGCCCATACTGATGTCGAGTTCTTTCATCCTAAGTCTAGCCGCTTTCTCGGACACTTGGAAGACATGCGCGAGCTGCTTTGCCAGTGCTCGATCCCTTGCCTCCATATCTGATCTGGCGTGAGTGATAAAGAGGAACTTCTGTATCTGTGGATCTACGGCTGCCTTCCGAAATGCTGATTCCGGCATCAAGATCGCACCGCTGAAGAACTTTGCCTGATGCTCCATCCAGTCACGATCGGTTTGAAAGTCGGATCCTTCTCTCCTCTCAATGCACGAATCCATATCGCATGCTTTAACTGCCGACTCGCTTTTCTCAATTTGCCGCGCAAAATAAACGCGGTGGAATAGCCAGTGCCCGATTTCATGTGCTATTGTGGTCCTCTTCTGCTCTTTCCTTCCTGCTTCCGTCAGTCTTATGTCCACAAGGATGGTTCCTTTGTTCTCCATGCGCTCTTCAGCTAGGTTTGTCTGAGGGTCATATATAATCTGAACAGTATTATCCCGGAAAATTATGACGCCCCACAAATTACCATCATGTGAAAGATATCGGTATTCTATGGTAAGTCCAAAATAAGATTCCGCAAGGAATTCTATAGGAACCGGCCCGGGTTTTGTCAGTAGCTCCGGAGCAAAGTCCATAATCACATGCTCCGCAAAGCGGTCTATCTCACGATTACTCAGAATCGGAACGCCGTTCCCCGTAATCCGAAAGGTATCTCGTATCAAACTCGTCTCCTCCCCTTATGTTCTTTCAGGTAATCAATGAGCTTTTGCCACACTTCTTCCCTTGAATAGGATTATGGCACTACAACAGTTCCCATTGCAACATTTTACAAACATATGTTCTGAACATCTGTTTGTATTATAAAATGTATTTAAATGCTTGTCAATTGAAGTTTTATACATTTTTGGAATTGAAAAAGCTGATCGTTGCCTAGTGGACTGCGACACGGTAATACCGAGAATGACATTCATTTTCCTTTAGAACGGACAGGAAGTCAAAGCCTGACACCCTTATATAAAGCGAGCATAGAAAGAATCTCTAATAGTGTATCTTGCAAGATCTTGCTCATATCAAAAAACCAATTAAATTGGATTTTTTGCCCTACATGTAAAATGTATCAGCTCCCAACCCCATATGTTGTCACGCGAAAACAACCGGAAACTGATAGTATTTGGTAAGGGTGCCGCGTTTCGCGACACACTTATATAGGAACCGACTGAAAGGGCAGGTCACTCCTCAGTCATATTCCTCGGGGAACGAAGGTTTATATCTGCCGTTCCTGATCTGCGGCGCAACAATCTCATAGAAATAATATCCCATGAACCGGATTGCTTCTTTCTTCTCTCTGTAATACTGCCTCCTGCTGTTCCCACCCGAGAGCAGTTCTATGACATCTTCATCCGAATACCTGATATTGCTGCAGAAATAATATCTCAGAATGGTGCTGTATAATTCGCCCTTCTTCGGGACAAAATACCTCACAAGCGCCAACCCCCTTGCCAGCATATCAGACAGCCCGTAAAGAAATATTGTGTCATCCATCGCCGAGCTTAGCTTCCTCATATTCACCCGCCGGTCATAGATATTCAGGAACTGCAGGGCATATGCCATGTCCTCATTGATCTGCACCTGGCACTCCTGGTTGATCTCGTCGAGTATCTGCTCATTCTCATCAATCAGATCCCTGTAAAATAACAGGAGCTTTTTCATATCCTTCTCGTGTCTCTCAAGTAACTGCTCCCGGTAATGGATTGTCTGTTCCGTCACTTCCTTGAAGGAACGGATCGCGTACTTCTCATGCACTCCTCCTGTCGTAGAAGTATGCATGCGGATGAACCGTATGGTCTGCTTTCGCACCAAGTGAAGCCAGTGCTCGGTCCTGATACATCATGCAGTGCTGGATGCTCTGGTACCCGAACCTTCTCCGGATATCGTCCACCGCCCTGTCCACTTTCCCCTGCTTCTCCCTTCTCTCAGAATTCATGAACAGGTCGAGCTGCACCGGTATGTCATTTTGCTCCTGACTGATACGGTTTTATTATATCAATTATTCATTGATATTCAATAGGCATTTGCGCCACATTATCAATGTATTATTGATTGCTTGGGTTTATTTCCTTGACTTCTTTATCCGGCACGTGTAGAATAAAGACATAAATCAGGCTCGGTTGAACCGAATTTTGAATCGCTGATTCTTAGAAAGGACAATACATGTACGCGTATGCTAAGATTTTAGCTTCGATCAGAAAAAAGAAAGGGCTTACACAGCAGATGCTGGCAGAACAGATGACTGCTCTCGGAGTGCCCACCAAAGCTCCCGCCATAAGCGCATGGGAAAAAGAAAATAATCAGATGAACGCCACACAGTTCCTCTCGATGTGTGAAGTCCTCGGCATCCAGGACATCAACCTGACTTTTCATGTGGCAGAGGACAGCAATCCATTTGCCAGGCTTACGGAGGAAGGAAAATGCAAGGTTTATGAATACATAGACCTGCTGCTCAGTTCCGGGCGATATGAAAATAAGCCGACACAGGTCTTACCATTCCGGCGCAAACTGGAAAAATATGACCTGGCTACATCTGCCGGTCCCAGTGAATTCCTTGATTCAGACAGCTATGTACTCATAGAAGTCGGTCCGGAAGTCCCGGAGTCAGCTACATTTGGCGTAACAGTGAACGGTGACAGCATGGAGCCGACAATCGAGAGCCACTCGATCGTATGGGTCCACAAGCAGAATTCTCTGATGAATGGCGACATCGGTGTGTTCTATGTAGACGGACAGACTTACTGCAAGCGTTTCATCCAATATGCTTCAAATGCAGTGAAGCTGCTGTCAGACAATCCCGACTACAAACCGATCGATATTACCGAAAATAGCTCGTTCAAGATCTTCGGCAAGGTCGTTGCGCACACAGCTCCGAAGCAGTAAAAAAGAAGGGTCCACAGTCGTCCTGTGTTCCCTTCTTATTTTTTATCGTCAACTCTTTATGTAAACTAAACGTTATTCCATTCGGGTTCCTGCCCTTCCTCGACAAAGGTAAAGACATTTTCTACTGGTTCTCCGAAAAAACCGGCAATCTGGAAGACCAGCTTGTACGACGGTCCCTCGAATTTGTCATTTTCCAGCCGGTAAATCGTCTCCCTGCAGACCCCTATCTGGTCAGCCAGCTCGCTCTGTCCAATATTTTTCTTCTTCCGAAGATCCCTCATCCGGTTCTTTATCACGATCATCCTTATGCCTCCTCCCTTTAAAACGTGGTCCCTTCATTGATTCCGGGTATCAGGGAGAACAGCATCCGGCTGATCTCATTTATGACTTTCTCACTGCTGCCGGCAGCTTTGCACCGCACGGCCTGGCGCCAGAGATAGACGGCATCCATCTTGCGGTCGCCGGTGAGTCCCAATACTATGTCCTTCAGAACAGCTTCATTACCCATGCACATACCTCCTACGTGAATTCCAAGAATTATGTTGCCTGACTTCTTTTATCTATTCACTGACTTAAGTATATTGTACATCGGTGTCCATAAGTACGGACTACCGCGCGTTTTATCGAATGTTTGTTTGGTTTTCACAAATATTCGGAAGCTTTTTATTCAATCGTTACAATCCGGAACCGCTCAATCATATTGATCCATGATCTCACGCATGTATTTCCGGTAGTCCTGAACGACTGCCTCCGGTCCCGCTATCCGCATTCCGCTCCCGATTCCGGTCACCCAGCCGAAGAACTGCGGACTGACTGACACAAGGACCTTCGTCTCGAACCGGTTCTCATCGACCGGAAGGATCGGCACTTCTTTTCCGAAACGGTCGATGACCACGCCGACCAGCCTGTTATCACAGTTTAATGTGACCAGATAGTCCGGCCCGCCATACATGCCGAAGGTTTTCTTTGCAAACGCCGCCAGGTCGAATCCCACGAAAACATCTTCCCCGACACGCTCCACACCATCAAGCAGTTCCAGATCCTTCATCTTATCAACACGGAAATGCCTGACCTCGATTCTGTCCTCTATCCTAATGCATCCCACAAGATAATAGTTCTCATCATCCCATGTAAGAGCCCATGGGCTAACTATATACAAATCCCCATCCTTCTTCACCCGGAGCTGTTTCCTGATAGTCCATTCACAGTACTTAAAGGAGACCTGCACATTTTGTAAAAGTGCCGCATGAATCTTATCCACATTATAAAATATAGAGGAGTTCTCCGACTTCAGCCGATTCCGAATAAAGACCTGGCGCTGGAGCTGTTCGCCGTTCATCTTACTGGTCAAACCTTCCAGTTTCTTGATAAGGATGCGAGACGACTTCTCTGTGATGAATTTCGAGGACTGGACTGCATCCACCAGGAGCTTCAGCTCGGGAAGTTCAAAATCCCTTGAATTCACGTAATAGCCAACATTTGGTACCGTCATAATATCAATGCCGAACTTGTCAAGGATTGCAACGTCAGTATAGATAACCTTACGTTCGGCTTTCACACCATAATCTTTCAAATAACGTACAATGTCACTCGCTGAGAGAGTGTGGTGCTCGTCGGAATATTCCAGCAATATTTTCATTACGTAGAGCGTGCGTAGACGCTGCGGGGTTACATGAGCGTCAGACATTCTGATACCTCCAATTACACTAAATCGAGTTCTTTGTCACAGGTGTGGTCAGCCTAAATACCTTTACCATATCCGCTATCATAATCGCCATAGGCCGTTCCGTTTGTTGCTTCCTTGATATCAGATTCGTCTGATGTAATTAATATCTTTCCACTATTATAATTAAGAACCAGGTCCTCCATAGCAGATATGAAAAGAAAGCTTCAACTAAAGTCATTTATTTCCCTTTTCTTTCGATAATCAGTTAATAAAAAACACTCCCATTTCCCTATTTATCTATTAGCATATTGCAATTATCTGAATGTTTCTAAATCTATTTTTTATTTTTCATTTTATTCCATGTAGCAAGGACTCGATATTGCCGATATGCTAAACACCTTTTATCTACATAATCGATATTCAAGGATAAACCATTTTTATTATCCTCAGCAAAATATGATACAATTGTCCGCTTTTCAGAATCAATATAAAAACAATGCTTATCAAATTCAGTATGATGATTAGGGCACAAAGCGATAATATTATTTTTTTTATCGTAATTTGGATCTTTCGAAAAATCTAAAATATGACATCGCTCTACCAACGGTTTTCCATTTGGTGCATACTTTTGCCAGCCACATATCACACACTTTTCGCCACATTCTTCTATTGCTTTTTGACTCTCTGTTTTACTTCTATATACCATATTCCTTAAAAATAACTCCTTTATTCCTATTAGTCTTTACAATATTATCGACCGCCAAATAAAGAAACTGCCATATCATAGGATCACTTCCTACTTTTTTTACTTCATTATGATATGATACCTTATAGGCGTTGCTGATTCTTTTGAATAAATCAACATAACAACTATCGCACAACAAAATTGGATCCTGTACCCATCCGACTTTATTATCAGTGGCATTATAGTAAACATTAGCTCTGAATGAAGATAATGCCGCAAACAAAAATGCTTTGGGAATAATATAATCAGGAATCTCTCCAGAGAAGGGCAATACATCTTTCTTTGTATTCTTTTTTTCAGATATAACTGCAAGCCTTCCTAACCCCGTCTTTTTAGCAAATATCACCTGAATATGTTCGGATAACATTAATATATCATTGACTAATGGGTATATAATTTTTAAATCAGATGGATCCTTAACCCACTTATTAAACGCTGTATTTTTAGAGTTAAACGCAAAATTAGGTTGAGTTTCAAGTCCATTATATGCACTTTGATAATTTATAATATCAAAAACACTAAGAAGAGCTATTAAATCAGGCGGTTCCATGCCAAGATTGGCTGCTACTTTTTTTCCTTCATACCATTTAATATGCTTTTCGACATTTGCGTCCATTTTGGCTTTTATTTCAGCATAGTATCCTTTCTTTTCAGCCAGCGAATATTCCTTAACGGCGGTAGAACTGTTTTGGGCAGATGCCATTTCAGCGATGCGCGCAGGAGTAAAAGTCTTCTCTCTAACGGAAATTTTAACTATTGCTTTTGATATATCTGGATTTGTTTGCGAATCTAAAATTGCTCTCTGAGTATGTCCGCCATTTAATATGCCTGTTCCACTGGGAAATGTTAGTTTAAACTTTTTATTTCCTGATGGAACAACGCTAATAGCAATTACTGATATTCCTAAATTGTTTTCTAAAAATTTTTCCGGTTCATTATAAAGAGTATTCACCATATCCTTATACGGACGCGATTTAGCTATATCAGGCTCTCTCACATTGGCATCCAATGGTAATTCTTTATATTCTTGCCCGTTAACATAGAATGTGTGTTCAATCAACCCTCCCACTATTGCTTTTGTAGACTCAACAACCGTGATTTCTATTGTTATAGGTGTCATATAACTAATAGGCATCTTTATACTCCTTTCATTAATTGGATAGTCAGTAAGCGCATTCTCGTTTTTTCCATTTAACTTCTTATCTTAATGTTTATTGCCAGATAAAACTTCCCCTCTTAGGGATCCAAATTAATCAATAGCAACTTCCTTCGCTCTATAAGAGTCTTTCTATGTTTTTTTGAATATCAAAAACTCATTGCTTTAGCAACATCTAATAACAGCGAAAAGCTATTTTCTATTTCAATTATATCAAAATCATGTCCCCAACTAACTCGAATCGCATTTTCTATTTGAGCTTGTGGAATACCCATTGCGCTTAATACATAACTTGGTTCATAGCTATTTGAATTGCAAGCGGATCCATTCGAAACTCCGCAGTACTGTCTTGTTGCTATCATTAATGCTTCTGACATCACGCCGTCCAAGCTAACATTAAGAGTAGTAGGCATACAAAACTCTTGCGTTCCATTTATAAAATATCTAATGCCTGACTCATCTAAACAGCGTACTATTACTTCTTTAAGTGCCCGATAATTTTGCATATTGTGCACATACTCCTCAGAAGCTACCCGACAAGCCTCACCAAATCCAGCAACCAATGCTACTGGCGTAGTTCCCGGTCTAATCCCATGTTCCTGACTACCACCAAAAAGGATTGGCTTAATCGGAGGAAGCCTATACTTCTTTTTTCGCAATATTAGCGCACCAATTCCCTGTGGCCCATACATTTTGTGAGCAGCAATTGACATCATATCGTATTTCAGCCCACGAATCTCTTTAACAAGCTTTCCACAAGTCTGCGTTACATCTGTATGAAACATTACAGGAGTATCTTCCAATAAATCCCCAATCTCTTTAATTGGCTGTATTACGCCTGTCTCATTATTCGCATGCATGACACTTACTAAAAGAGTATCATCTCGCAATCGTTTCATTACATCCTCAATGTCGATTCTCCCTGTTTGCTTTGGTTTGATATATTCTACTACAAAACCTTGCTTTTCCAAATGTTTCGCTGCATTAAGAATAGCCTTATGCTCAATAGCTGTGGTTATAATATGTTTCTTACCAGTTTGTTCGGCATATTCAGATAACCCGAGCAACGCCATATTATTACTTTCTGTTGCCCCACTTGTGAAAAACACTTCATCACTGTTGACACCTAAAAGGTCAGCAACATGCTTTCTACCCTCAGCAACTACCTTGCGTGCCTTTTCTCCATAATCGTGTGTTCTACTATCAGCATTCCCATATGCATTTCTATAGACATCAATCATGACTTTCAGCACACGTGGATCTATAGGTGCCGAAGCGTTGTAGTCAAGATACACTCCACTCATAGTTATACCTCTATAGCTAAGGACAATAAATCATCTATGTTTTTAATGAAACCGGTTCCGCACAAGTGAGAAATACCACGTTCCAAATTTAAATAAAAATACTTTACAACGGTTGCATTATCTGTTGGTAAATCCATTTCTATACACCAAGCCTTCATCAGCGCATCGTACATTTCACTATACTCACCTGCGAATGTATACCAGGACATCTCTAAATTGCTATCGGCCATGATCTGTATGTCCGTAGGAATAGTTCTCTCACTCAACGAATAGCAAAGTGCCCATCTACACAACACATTCCAATTTTTTATCCCTGTTTTACCTTTTAATCTAGATAAATGGTCTTTTGCCTGTTGAGACAATCTCACTACTTTAACAATCATGGTGTACTATCCTCCAGAAAATATCCGTGCTGTATATGCGTGCATTTTGATTTATCATCATATTGCAAAGTAAACTCATCTCCAACATTACTTTTCATAAGCTCATAATAATTCTGGTCAATTTCAGAGTCAGTAGATAATATAATTGTTTGATCACTGGCATTTGGAAAGTACGTTGTAATCAACGAAGTTCTATGTGCTGAATCAAGTCGAGACAATGGAGTATCAATAATCACCGGCAGCTTCTTCTTCGAGCATATTGCCAGAGCCCAAAGGATTGATATGACCATTAACTGTTTTTCTCCTGCTGAAAGAGAAGTCTTTGGAACAATGTCATTTTTCTCATCCAGATAGGTAATCTCCAACGTCTCAGGGTTCATATCTATCCTATGTATTAAATTCTTTTTGTTGGCAAGACGCTTGTAACAGTCTGTTATCGTATCGGCTAATCGGATTACTTTTTGTTCCTGTAACCTAATTGCGAATTCTTTAAGAACTCTCTCCGCCATATGGGAATACTTAATTTCACGTTCATTATCATCTGTCGTTTCCATCACAGACAACATATGTTCTACAGCACGTTGATAATCATAAGTAGCTTTTGACAAATTCCACTCAATTGTGTTTTTTTCTTGCTGCTTTACTTCAATCTTAAGTGCCAAATCATACTTAATCTGAAGTTTCTTCTGCAGTCTTTTGTATATTCCCCTTATCTCACCTTCATCTATATCTGCGGCAAGATAGCTATCTACTTTATCCAGTTGTTGTTGGATTGAATTTTCTGCACGTAGTATCCGTTCAGTGTTTTGCCTTGCACTTTCGAGACCCCCATTCAACAATTCTTCTACTTGGAGAATCCCATGATTGGATAAGCTGTAAATTGGCTCTACTGACTGCTCAGTTGTTTTTTCTCTTACAAAATCTATGAATCTTTTTATTGAACTTTTCTCATTATCTGCAGCATCAAACTTTTCATACAGTTCTCCCATATTGGTAACGGTCTGACACATCATAATAGATTCCTGTTCCTTCATAGCTTGACTCTGTATTTCAGATAATAAGCCCTTCACCATACATAGTGGCAGGGCTGAAGCAGCAACATCAAAAAGCATTGACCGATTTTGTTCAAGTTGTAAGGCCACTTCTGATCTTTTTTGCTCTAGTTTCTGCCTTTCCTCAAAGGCTGTTCCTCCTGCTGAAGCATACTCCTCTCTAAGAGATGAAATCTCGACTTCTATTTTTGCTTGTTTGCTCAACAGTTTTTCAAGCTCAGAATTCTTTTTTTCAAAGGATTCTGCATTTCGCTCTTTTATCTCCCTTAAAGAATCTAATTCTCTTTGTTCTTTTTTTGAAAAAGTCAATTTTGATAGACGAGCTATATTTCTTCCAAGATCTCTCTGTAAAAGGTCTATCACAGACAGCCCTAGCATCGCCCGAATAGACTCTTTTATTTGTTCATTTGTTGAGTCCACAGCTAATTCAGCAATTTTTTCACCATCAAAAAAGAAAAAATTCGATAATGCACTAGGAAGAACGTTTTCAATAAACATTGACCAATTCTTGATAAGAAATTCGTCCTTCTCTCCGTTCTTTTCAACATACACTTCTTCTTTTGTTCGTTTATTAAGGGCATTCCATTCTCTACGGATTACATAAACTTCGCTATCTTTAGCATCCATTGAAAATTCGAGCTCTACATATGCTTTTTGAGTCCAGCTATCTCGATTAACAAATGATTTCAAATACTGGCCATATGAGCGATGTGCACTTTCCTGATAGGCGAAAGAGTTTGATCCATATAATGCTAATAATACAGCCTCTAAAAATGTTGTTTTGCCTCTTCCGTTCATGCCAGCTATAAGAACAATTGGTTTCTGATTAGTGAATTTAAACACATTCGTTCCTGCGTAAACACCAAAGTTATATAAGGTCAAGCTTTTTATAATCATTCCTCAACCTCCTCTGGACTATCTGGCGCATCTTCATTAGAATTTTCTTCCGGAAGTACCTTCATAAATCGTTCGTCGTATTTTGCTCCGTATTCTTTTTTTCTTGTTACCTTATCTAAATAGTATTTTGTTGCATCTTCTTCATTTTTATAAAAGTTCCTTTTAATGCATGCTTCCAGTTTTTCTAGGATACCTTTTCTTTGATTTAAACTATTTGCTCGATTCTCTACATCTAACAAGCTATACATCATTTCAAAAACCAGTTCCTCGTCAGGATAACTGTCCAAGCAGGTCTTTTTCAGTATTTCCCACTCTTCCTTGCCAAAGGTTTCTGACCGAATCCATGTAGGATCTTCAAATTCCTTGCCAGTAACACTCTCATATATATCCGGCAGAGAATCATCGAATTCATGCTTATCAAATACCCATATTCTACGAATAGCTTGCAATTCTGGCAGAGATATCAATTCTAAATCCCTTACTTCTTCAGGCGCACTTTGCTGTATTTCTTTCTGAATAGTTAACAGTTTTCTTAGCCATTCTTCTCGATACTCTTTTATATATGGACCATGGTAAAGCATATGATAGCTGCCACGGATTTCTCCATTCATCCTACGAAAGCTTCTGCGCTCGCGATCACCCTCTATATCACCAAATTCATTTCTGAATTCCAATAAAGGCGTCATCCATGCTTTTTCTTCATCATTCGCAATCATAGCTTCCATGGATTTATCTTTTTCTACCATAGTACAAACCCAGCAACCGAATCGACTTTTTCCACAACTTGGCATACTCTTATCGACCATCAGTGGGCACTCATTATCGGCTGTGGCTCCTTTATATAGTGTCATCAAGTCCATATTGGAATATCCCCAAGGATTTTTATGCTGCATTAAGAACACCCAAACATCATCATTTGTCCAATCTTCTAAGGGTGAAAAAACCAATTCATTAGCAAGTGTTGGATTCGGGCTTAATAATTCGCGTACTCTCTTTTTCTCATAATAAGCCATGGTTCTTGCTCTGCGTGAACTCTCTGCTTTTCTCGTTCCTAATACCAGAATTATTTCTCCGTGTTCTGCTATTTTTTCTTTTATAAACTTGTTAACAGGCTGTATTTTTAACCGGTCCGTACACCATCTATACTTAAGTCGTGGAAAAGGATAGCCTCTTCCAATGAGATTTACCCAAAATGTATTATCTGCTTCTGGTGTCAAGCGGTGAACATAAAAGGGCATGCCTTCAGATCGAGCTGTCTCCTTCATTATACTTAACGACTTTTCTACCCATTTTGAAACAACCGGAGATTCAACTAACGTGTCTGTATTTATGATATGGATAGGCTTTCTTCTCTTATACATAGGTAACTCTGAGATTGACAACCAAACCAACTGCACAGCAGCCGTACTATCTTTTCCACCTGAATAACCTATAACCCAAGGTATTTCATCAGAAAGATACAGATTTCTAATGGTTTCTTTCAAACCTTCTATTACATCTTTAGTAAGTGTTACTCCCATCAGTTTGTTTCTACCTCATTCTTCCTATCCTGACGAATATTCTGCTTTAATTCATTTTCCATATCTTCTTCGATTGCTGATAATTGAATATGAAGCTCCTGCTTAATAACATTAGCTATCAGCATACCAGCCTTCTTATTCGTAATAATTCGCCCATTACTACGTATTGCCCGATTCTGCCAGACCGCAGTATTTCGATTCCAATTAACCATACGAAGTCCTTTAATAATCTCATCCATGTCAATTTGCGGGTTTGAATAAAAATAATTACCTACCCTACCTAGCGCCTGTATTACGATTCCTTGCGTTGCAATGTAGTTCTCTCGTAAGTCTACCTTGGTTATTGTGTGTTTTGAGAGCTCATTCCACGGCATCATATTCGTATATACTAAACTCCAATAGTCATGAAGAAAAGAGTAGCTGTCTGTCTTTGCCCCCTCTCTTCCAAGGATCAGTTTATTCGCCATATAAAAAGTATTCAGAGTAAATAAATTAGATGAATACTTTCCTAAAATATCTTTCTCTTTATCCGTATAGCTATTCAAAAAGTCTATGTCTTTTATGACTTGTCTGGTAAGTACAGCAATCTCGTCTCTGGAATCATATAATTCAGAAATAGAATTAGAAGTCTTAACAGCATTTTTATTTAAATCTGTAAATATTTGTTGGCTTCTTGAAAGACCTTTATCTGCGTAAAATACTATTGAGATAGTTTCATCCGATAGAGATTCTTCCTCTCTTAGAGCATTCACAATTGCAGCTTTGCGGTGTTGCCCATCATTTATTAGGAAAACCGCATCCATAGAAACTTCCAACATCCCCAAGTCTGAAGTATCTTTCACAGGAACAAAGTTAAAGTCCCCATCAATAGAAGCGGCTAACGCAGAAAAAACATAAGAATCCAAGTTTTCTGTAATATATTTACTAATAATAGGAACACGCGATTCGTTTAACTTTCTCTGTGCTCGATATTCTGGAGCAATGTATTCTTCTTCAGTCGGAAACAGTTTAGGCAGCATTTTTAATGGCACCATAGCGATAAAATACTCACGCTTAGCTTGAATACCACGTACTGCCGGAAATTTATAAACAAAATCCATAAATCACCTCATAAAAAACGATATACATAAGTATATACTTAAGTATATCGTTTTTCAATATTCTTATTTAAAAAAGGTCCTCATCATCCAAAAGAAGTATCTCATCCGATAGCCCATCAATCTCGAGATTTTTACCCTCTACAGTCGCAGCCGCAAAACTTTTAAGGTTATCCATCGTTTCTAATTCTGTCGCTCCAATCTGCTCTAAAAGCTTAATTGCACCAAAATTCGCAAACTCTAATAAAAAATCTCTTTTATCAAAGTCCTCCTTTTCTCCAAAAGCAAGCTCCAAACGCTCATCCTCACTATAATCTACAGTTTGTGTGGTTAGAATCGCTGCTTGAAAAATATAGTCTAACTTACCATTATCATTGTTCTGAAGGACATTTCTCGGAACAGACCTTGATTCTCCATCATCCTCTTCACTTTCTAATGGTTCAGCAATCCTCTGGTCATACATAACACCTATTGATAATGCCAACATAAAAAGCTCATATCGCGTCCTTGTCTTAAAAATACCGCTATAAGCTTCAATAACTTTACGCCAGTCCGTTCCCTTCAAAGGGATATCTTTTGTTAATTCCATAAAAACCCTTCTTTCACAGAAGCAACATTTTTTTCATCGTTGCTAACTATAGTCCAAACGCTACCAATATTCTTTTTATCAAAAACATCCTGTAAGCTATCTTTAGAAAATAGTATGACTTGCGGAGCAAATTGAGGGATTGCATCCACAACATTTTGTCTTTGATCTGGATCTAATTTAGAAAACGGCCCGTCTAATACTAACGGATACTCCTTCGATGAGAGGTGCTCTTCATTCTTTAGCATGGTAAGAATTCCACCTATATATGCAAATGAAACAACGGCAAATTGTCCCTCAGATTTAGATTCATCATTAAAGCTGTCTGTTACCCTGACTGCAAACTCCGGACTTACATATACAGTTCGCTTACTTGTAAGCATTTGATCTAGCAAAGCCTGTATATTAACCTGCAGTTGCTCACTATACTTTTTAGAAGCATCATCTAATCTATCAGAAAAATGTTCTGCCACGCGCTGCATAATGTCGATCTTTCTTTGCGCTTTTTGGCTAGCTTCATTTTTTCTGGTTAACTCATCAAAAATTTTCATTTGTTTTTTGAGAAGAATTTGAACTTTTTTCAGCTCCAGCTCCAACTGATTTATTGACTCATTAAGCTCTTGAATTCGTCCTTCTGCTTTCTGCCTTCCTATAATCAAATCTTCTATATCCGGATTTCCTTTCGCTTCTTCATCTAATTCCGTGATTTTCTGATCAAATACAGCTGCCTGCTCTAAATTATCTACATACATCTGTATCCACTTTTCAATAGCAGACTTATTATATCCACTTCCCCATCGCTCTGCTGTCTTGGAAAAATTGTCATAAAGGCTTGCATATGACAATGGCGGCATTAATTTAAGATACTTTCTAATAGTCTCTTTCTCTAATTCGCCAAGATGATTGCCACACACACATTCCGTAGTATTATCCGAAAGTAAATACTCTATTAGCTGCCTGCTAATTCCTATCGGTAATGAGTCCCTTTCAACCTTAAATCTGATTTTTGCTTTCGCATCAGATACTGCTTTTGAAATGAAAAGCTGTGGGAACATCTCGTAAAAAGCATCCCCAAAATTTCCTTTATATGCGTCAGCATTTTCAAGAAAACGGTCACGAGAATTAATAAGCTCCTTACGTTGCCTTTCATATTCAGTCTTAGATTTAGTTTTCCCGATTTTCTCAGATATATCAGAAACTAAATTCTGATTTATCTTCCTTTCATTCTTCTCTTTGTCTATCTTATCTCTCAGCGTTTCTTGTTTAGACTGAGCCTGTTCCAGTATATTCTTTGTAGATGCTATTTCCCCTCCGCTTGCAACAGACGCTTTTCCTAAATATAGTTTTCCTAAAACAGTTGTTTTTAAGTCTGTCCTGCCAATATGACTTAATGCAGCCTCTAACACATCTAAGTCAAACATTGAGTATAGCGCTTTCCGTAGCTTTACTGCAGAATCGCGTCCCTTAACTCGCAAATCTGCAATCATACTTTCCCCATCAAAAAAGAAGTACTCCGCTAACCCTGACGGAAGCATTTTTTCAATCATCTTTCCCGGATCATCAACCGGTTTCCAATCATTTTCCTCATATTTTTTGAGCATGGACAAATCTTCGGAAATCTTTACGGATTCTTGCAGATCTTTTTTGTATACAATTATACGGGTAAGGGAATAATCAACATCATCATGGATAAAATCTATCCTCCCCATTACATTAAAAGTGCTTCCATATGTTTGTTCTTTTTCAAACTGCAAGTTATACAAATGGTCTGTTGTTGTGCGATTGAAATTCACTTGTCCGTAAATAATCCATTGCAACAACTGATGAAGTGTTGTCTTGCCGTCCCCATTTTTACCGTAAATTATAGTAACACGCCCATCTGTAGCACACCGAATTTCGCCGCGTTCTTTAAAATTCCGGAAATTTTCATACTCTATTTTTCTGATCTTCATCTTTTATCCTCTTATCTAACTCATTAAGTATAGTTTTGACAACATCGGTCTTTACTTTTGAACCACTCTTCATATAATCTGCCTGTACCTCTTTTTCTTTGTTTTCAACGAAACGTATCATATGTTCGACTATATGGTTATCATTCATCTAAAGTCGCCTCCACTTCATCATAGTTGTAAGCCATTACATCCTCTTCATTAAGATTATACGCACACATCTGCCTCCGCAAATCATCCTCTAATCCATCATTCCAGTTGAGTGCAAGATGTGCATATTCATAGAATCTTCTAAACTCAATAACTGCCCAGGAGTCCATATCATGAGATGGCAAAACAATAATATCATATATGGTCGCATATTCCTTATTTTTATCGTTCCGCAATATACGTCCTCTTCTCTGAACAAACTCTCGATAATTATCGTTACTTGATAGAATAAGCGCACTTTTTATAGAAGGAATATTTATGCCTTCATCGAGACATCTGATTGCTACTAATGCAGAAATCTCTTGATTGTTAAAAGCATTAATTAATTGCATTCTTTCCTTCATATTTTCTTTCGCAGTAAACTGGCTTACTTTATAGCCTAAGTCTGTCAAAACATTCTTAATGGCTTGTATATGCTTAATTTCTGCTCCAGTATTATTATCAAACAGTCTGCCGTCTCCACAATACACGATAAAATGATCTTCTATTCCCACTCTGTTAATTATTGGAATAATATCCTGCATCTTTTCATCTGCCATTGAAATTACTCTTAATCGACTTCTGTGATATTTAGCAAAATTCTCAGGATCTATCAAGACATTATTCCTGAAGCAGGACATCATTTGTTTTGTGTAATATCTAAATTTCTCCTCCTCTTCTTCAGTTGCATTCACATAAATCGGATAATAATAGTAAGGCACCAAAAACTTTCGTTCTAACGCCTCCTCAATAGGCAGATTAAAGACCTGCCCACCGAAATAATCCATTAATTCTTTTCCACTTTTTGCAGACTTACCACTGTAAGGAGTGGCACTCAAACCAAGCATATACTTAAACATTCGCTGCATAGTATCGGTACGTTTGGTTAATCTGTGAGCTTCATCGACAATTAATAATTTATCATCGTACGACTTTTTAATGGATTTCATAAAACGGTCCAGCGAAAATGATGCAATTGTCGATACTATTATAATCTGTACCTCAGAATGATACTTCTTATATACAATTGCTTGAGAAAGCTGTTGTTCCCAGTTTAAGTTCTCTGATGAAACCATGATGATTTTTGCTTTAGGAAAAGCCACTTCTAAGTCCTGAACCCATTGTTTGATAAGATGCTTATAAGGGGCACATATGACAATCGTTGCTTCTTTCGTCTTCAATAGTTCCTTAGCTGAATAGATTGCAGTCCAAGTTTTACCAGTGCCGGTAGCCATAACATAAAATCCATGATAATTGTTTTCGATCCAAGCTTCTATTGCTCTCTCCTGATAATCACGTAATACTATCCCTGTTTTTTTATCGTCGTCGATCTTTTCCCTCTTCCTTACAATCTCGAGAATTTGTTTTTTTGCACTTTCTGTATAGTCATAAACTTTTAAAAACTGGTTTTTACCATTCCAAATGGAATCAAACTCCGATACTTCATCATTAATAATCTCCTCTGTTCCCGGTATCCAACTTTTTACGATACGAATTTTCTCGTAGTTTTTCTCATATCCACTTAAACTTGAATTCGGTGAGCCATAAAACACTATTGTATTCCCGTCAAAATCTTCAAGTATTCCAAGCTTATCATGATACATTCCCGTTTTCTCAGTTACTACTATCTTTATGTCTAAGTATCCCTGGCTAATCAACTCTACCAATAAATTCAGGTTTTTCTCATCAAATTGTTCCAGTTCGGCAATAAAGTCACGAGTAAATGCCTCTTTGATAATCTCCTCTCTTAGTTTATAGCCTTTGTCAATAGCATTCACATCCTGTTCATTTAGCTTTGGGCTTGCTGCAAGCATTATTCTTCCATTATTACGCACTAAGTTTATAATGCCGTCTAAAATTGCAAGGAGCACTTGAGATGAGAAAAAGCCAACACTTCGGCGATAAATCTTCGTGCATTGAAGAGCCGGAACCAAAAATGATGCGGCTATATTATCTTCCCCATAACTTATATAGCTATTCTTAAATTTTAAATTCTTATAGTTCATCTATAAGCCTTTCTTTAAATATCAAAATCAATATCATCTATAAGTTCCTCTATAAAGTCTTCGAGCAGATCATCAATATTTTCGATATTTTGACTGTTAAGCAAGTCACCATCATCCGTATCAAATCTGTCCGTATTATAATTAATCTGCATTAATCCTCTTGGGGCTATTAGCGGTATCGCGTTCCTAATTTGTACACCAGATGTTGCTACTTCCAACTTGTCTGAGATAGTTTTTTCAATGCTATAAATCAACCACTCATTCCAATTAATCTTTATAGATGGAAGCTGATCAATACAATGTAACTCTCTTATTGCGATTGTTTCCGTAACTTCCTGTTGAAGTATTATATCAATCTGCTTCATCATATCCTTATTGATTCCGATATAGTCATAGGTAGCAATTTGATCACGGTTAATTAATAAATAGTTATCTGCGTACTGTTCAACGAAAGAGAGTATCCCTGGAATTACCATATGGATTCTTTTTGCATAATCTGAAATAGTTGATAAGCCTATAACACTTTCATTGTTGATAAGTTCGTGCATTCGCTCGCCTGATTTACCTATCTCAATCCCCTTCTTCGCAATGTAGGGTCTCGATACAGTACACTGTTTTGAATACATATATCTAAGGACACTCAACAAGTCATAAGACATGTTAATGCCATTGCGTAGCAGCGCGTATGGGATACGTCTATTGGCTATTTCATAAATGTCTTTAATATGAGCAACTCCTCCATCGGTAAAAACCATCTGATTCATAATGCTATCAAGGATTTTTTTTTCCTTTTTTGTAAATTGTATCCTATCGGCACTTACGTATCTTCTATAAAACTGAAGTATTGATCGATCTGCCAGTGCCATAGATAAGACGATTTCGGTAATCCCTGGAAAATGATTCCTAATATCCTCTTTTGTAACAGGATATGTGCTATGTTTCACATAGTCTTGGACGGACTTATAAATGTTGGTATCTTCCGCATCTTTCATTATATAGTCTCTGCGGAAATAATATGTATCACCATACAGTTGTCTTAATACACCTTGCAAATAATATTTATTATCAATACCATACTTTTCCAATTCATCTTGGAACATGTAAAAAATAGTGTTTGTTAAAAAAATATCTTGACTACTCCGATCAATGTATCGTTTTATCTTCTTTGCTAGACTATTTGGAATATATTCTTTTTTTGGTAGTCTGTACCTACCTCTTCCACATAGAATAGTTAGATTATCTCTGCATAGTCCGGCTGTAATTGCTCTATCATTTTCCGGAAGATCAACATCTCCATACAGTTCATGTACATGTTTCCTAAAGACTCTTAATTCTTCTTTGTCATAAACATGTATACCTTCCTGATAGTATTCCTCTAATACCCCTTGATATATTTGTCTCAAAGTTAGTTTTGTACTCTTACTATGATAAAAATCTCCAGAATTATAGTATTTATCCTCTATTACTTTACTAATTATATCTGTTGTTAAGTCGTACTCCGTCTCCCCTCTCTTTATAATCTGAGGTAACTCATTTACAGGAAAAGTATCCGGTAACTCATCTGTAAATTTCCGGACAGAATCCTTAAGTGTTGTTTGTTCCACTATGAATACATCATATTCCGAATCATATACATAGTCTGGGCTATTAATCACACGCAGCAAATATTGAAAAACACCCGTATCGTCACCAAAATACTCTTGTAGTGTTACGGGAGTAAGAACGGCATTACCTCCTCTTTCTGCGTATATTTTTTTCATTATCTTCTTTGCAGATATACTTCTAGAAAATCGTCCCCTTACCTTACTTTCTATTTGGCGTATTCTCTGGCGGGTTACATTTATCGACTTTCCTACTTGCTCTAAAGTATTATTCATACTTCTTAATAATAAAACTTTTTCATCACGTTCATTTTTATACAGGCTTTCTTTTATTGATCTAATGTCTGATGCTAAATCGAACGTTAGCCAAGATAAAAAGTCCTTAAGTAATTTGAACGAATTATCTTCCAATTTTACCCGCTTTATCAGATTCAAATACTGCCGCACAGTCATATCATCTGATACGAACCATTTTTTTAAAATATTTCTATAGTCTTCATTATTAGTAAACGCTATTAAATATCCTTTAATAGGTTGGTGTAATCTATCTGCCGGGATTCTTGTTGCTATTATTTCAAAGGTTTCAACATGTAAATCGTCTGGTAGATATTGACTATAAAACATATACAGTGACGACATTAAACTATCTACCAGTTCGCGCTTAATCACACATACATCCAGTAGGGAATCATCGATCAACGCCATGGTGTCTATTACCCCTAAAAGTTCCTTATTGTCCTTCTCTTGTATCTTTATGTCTTCCCATCTATGTGCGATAATATCTTCTTGATATGGAATCAAATCAGAATACTCAAGTCTTTTTATCCTTACTACCCCATCAAGATGTTTTTCTTTACTCTCATCACAATACGCAACCAATTTATCGACTATTTCATTGAATGTTTTTCTTCCTAAATTTTTGCATTGAAACAGACTATTTGGACTGACACTCAACAAATCTTCAATAGTAATCCATCCCTTTCTTCTTAATGCGTTTGCGGCTCTAACAGAAAGATTTAACGCTACTACTGTCTCATCCTTATAATCTTCTTTTCTTACGTTTAGCAATTCTGAAAAAGATGTTTGTTCATTAAGTAATTGTACCCTATCTTGATCAAGCAATGGGTTATGCTTTGCATTTAGCGTTCCCTCTGTGTATTGATCACCAGATGTTATATTGGAGTGTTCTGTATCGATCGCAATATCATTTTTGTTATCTCCAAGAACCTCTTTGCTCAAATCTCCCAGGAAATAATACTTCTCTTCTAACTTTACAACCCATGAGGCTACGGACAGTATCTCCTTAACCATTTCTTCACTTGCGACAAATCTTAATGCCGAACAAAGCTCTTCAATAGTTACTCCAGAAGAAGTATAGCTACGTTCCATAATCCGATAAATGCGTGGATATAATGTATGATATTTGCGTTTTAATTCTTCATCTCTGTTTTGATTATCACTTTCAGTATTATACTCACGATCACACAATGGATCTTCTGCATCAAATATTTCTATCTCAGGATTATTTGCATCATTAGTATTACTCTCCTCATAAGTATTACTCTCTTCATTCATACCTGAAGCTGTTTTTCTCACATTTTCATCTCCAGCATTTAATTTCTTCTTTTCTCCTACTATTGATAAAAGCTTAATGAACTCGATTGCTGAACAAGTCCATTCTGATAAGTCAGCATCGTTTACATTAACCTTCTCTTTCTGATCCAAATTTGCTTTAATAACATCTATAGAGGATTTTTCTATCTCACTAACAGAACTTATTTCTTTATACTGTTCAGGCAGTAACTGTTCTTCCCTGTCAATTTCAGCAACTAACTCACTATTATCCTTTGGTATAATTTCAATTGCTGTTTTACAATCAATTCTTGACAATACAAAAGCCAGTCTTGCAACTGCATCGTACCACTCCGAGTCCGGCAACTGTTCCTGCTTTATATCATATAAAAATTCCTCAAATACATCTATGATCTCGTCTTCTTGCTCTTTAGCATCACTAATACTTTTATTATAAATTTCATCTGAATCAGTCACTATATCCGTTTCGATTTGATGTTCTGATACATTACAAACCGACGATGAATCTTTTTCCACCGATTCTTTATGCGACTGTGATTGCAAATCTTTAGTAATAGAACTGGTTTTTTGTTCATCCACGAAAACTGCTTCTGCATCAGCAGTGCTTTTCTGTACGTGCGTATTCTCTTTTTTAATAGTATTCTTCTTTTTATTCTCTATCTCTTTGTTGTTATTCGCTTTCGACTTGAAAATCTCATTAACTATTTTTTTAAATATTCCTGCAAAGCCGCTCATTTGTTATTCACCCATGTATTACTGTATTTGAATCTTATTTCACAGACACTAAATTTCTTCACCACACTGACCATATGCAATAATATGTTTCCGCTTAACATATTAAATACAGAAAAAAGAGACCGTATTAAGCACAGTCCCTTCCACACTAATCAGAGACTCAACGTTAATTAAGCCCCCACACAATCTTTCTATTATTAAATGTCTAACATCCCGCATTATCGTCAGACCCCTCATATATGTATTTTGTAATTTTACTACAAACCCTCAATATTTTAAAGGCATTCCAAGCTTTGTTATTCTATTCTGTTTCTTTATCTTTTATATACTTACTATGCCACAGTATCCTGTCCATAAGTACGGACTACCATACCCATCGTTGCATTTTCGCCACTTTTACCAAAACATTAGTTCTTATCTTCCTAATAATCCAACTTTATCCATATTTCAAAAAATTACTCAGTTAAGCGTCATTTTTCTCCCTTCCCTTGGGTTAGATGATGAGGAATCTTTTTAAAAACTTCTTCAGAGCAAGCCAGTACCCAACTTGTGCTGATTAGCAAGGATAGCATATGGCTACTCATATGCGAAAATTCAACAATTGCGGGTTCCTGCCCAAAATTGGTTGTTCTAAAAAATGAAAATTAAGAGTACGGGAGATTCAAAATGAAAAAACCTCAAAAAAGCAGAATTCGCGAAATTGAATTCCGAGTAACGGATGCTTTCAAAATATTTTGGCGACTGGCGTAAAAAAAGGGGACATAGGTTTCAAGATATCAATTTATTTATCTATCTTATTACACTATAATACAGATATCTATCAGATTACACTACAAGAAAGAGGGGAAAAGTGAAATGAAAAAAACAGTAATTATAGTCAGTCTGATACTTACAATGAGCCTTGCAGGATGCGGATTGTCTTCATCAAAGACAACAAGTAACGAACAAAGTGATAAGACGATATCAAGCGCTGTCGACAAAGACGAAGAAAAAGCAGAATCTTCTATAGCCCAACAGGTCATTGAAGAACCGCAAGAGAAAAAGGAAGAATCTATCTCGGACGAGAATGATGCTCTGAAAAAAGAACTCAAGGAAAAATATGATATAACAGAGCCGGAGAAATTTGTTCGTGGAGATGCGACAGGAAACTGGCGCCTGGTCAGAGTAGCAAATGCAACACCTCCTTCTGACTATGCAGTAGACTATGCCAGATGTTATATGGCCGGTGAAAACGTTGGAGTTCATTTTATTGTAAATTTCTCATTAGGAACCACGACACAGCTTAGTCTTGTCGGAGGCATATTAGATGCAATCACAACAGAGTACGTAGATAATGAGGAACATGATGCGTCCGCTATAGGAAATGGAATGGTTCTTTCCAAACGCTTTTTTGACATGGAAACGGGCGAGGAAGTCACGACAGATGCAGATGAAAATGCCGGAACTGTTGATAGCGATACGCTTATTGCAACGGTAAGAGAGGCTATTGACGGAGCGGTCGGAGAAGGTGAAACTATTACGGATGTCAGTTTTGACGGGACGAATCTCAACATCAGTGTTGATATGTCTGGGGTGACAGACAGTCCTTTACCGGTTGAAATGATTGCTGAATCAAGGGTAAGCTCCATTACAGATGAGATTCTTGCTTTGGATGATAGCTATTATAACACTTGGGAAACTGTTACTGTCGATTTTGGAGACATAGGAAGTATCGTCTGCGATAAGAGCATGGTTGAAGATGAAGGATATGGAAAATTCTTTGAAGTACCGATAGGAGTCTTTGATAAATAATAGCTATTTGTTGTCAAAAATTATAGTTGGGATAATTGAACGAAAAACCCTTAATAAGACACACCATATTCTCTCGGCTAAAGAAGGCAACAATAAAGGACAGGTGTGAGTGTAAAATAAAGTGCGATACCTTTAGTGAACGGATATGAAAGGATTTATGAGTACGGCACTTACGGAACCAAGAAAAGATAAAAGAAGCGCTGCAAGCAGGGCAATCGCCCAAGCAATTCTCGACCAGTACCAGCCCACTTCAGCAAAGGAAATGCAGAATGCACTCGAGGATAGATTCGGACCCATGTTTGAAGCAATTCTCCAGGGAGAAATGGATGACCATCTTGGCTATAAGTCAAATGGTCATGGACTTAAGAATACGACAAACCGGTGTAATGCTTGCGGGAGTAAGAGGCTCAAAACAAGCATGGATGAAGTGGATTTCAAGACTCCCTGTAACCAAGACGGATCGTTTGACCCACAGTTAATCCCCAAACGGGAAAGAGATGTCAGCGATATTAAAGAAAAGGTCATCACCATATATGCCAAGGAGATGAGCCAGCGGGACATCGCAGACGCAATCAAAAGATATCTATGTTTTCTCTATAAGCTCTTTCATGCAGACAAGCTACAGGATAATATTAAAGATATACTTTAACTGAGTTATATTGATCTAAAAAGAAAGGAAATATGATGTATTTGTTTCTGACTACATCGTACAGGATAAAATATGTTAAAAAAAATAGAAATACCCATATCTGTGTATAACTTTATTAAGAATAAGGCTGCTTCATTTTTTGTTGATAGGATAGGTCATGCAGGAGACACTTTGATTGATAATGTACTTGACAAGAGGAATACAACAAAGAAAGAATATGAAAACTATATTCGGAGAGATGTATCTGATTTATCAGCAAAAATTGAAAATTTGGAGGCAGTAGTGGTTCAATCTCTTCGTGTGTATGATAGATTAATGGAACAGCTTGAACCAAAAATGAATAATACAGGAAGAGTTATATTAGTATTCAACGGGGATGTTCAGTTTCATAGTCAGGTAATCATTCAAAACGTTGACGAAATGAATGTTTCTATGGAGTCAAAGAATATTGTTAATGCAATTATTGATAAAACCATGTCCGAGATGTTTATATGTAAACAGGATAATGTTGATGAGACAACTTCATGTAAACAAAAAGATAATGTAATTAAACCAGACAGAGCAATAGAGAACAATACTTTTCATAAAACAGATAACGTAGTCCACCAACACGTATCAATATTAGAATTTGCTAAACGATTAGATAACGAAGCTGAGGAAAAATTGAGAAAAATGCGGAGCGAAAAAAATGAATAGATGTCATATACCAGAACGTTTTGAAAAAGAGATCGTATTACACACCCTTCGTGTATTAAAACATGTTGATAACTCACCAATAATGCTGTCAATTGAAGGTCCAACAGGAGTTGGTAAAACTTATCAGTGTGAAACGATTTTAAGAAGAATGGGTGTTACACCAATTATTCTTTCAGCTGGAATGTTTGAAAGTAAAGATGCTGGTGAACCAGCTAGAAAGCTACGTGAAAAATATGATAAGGCGTTAAAAGATATGGAGGGTAATATCAATAACCCATACGCTATGATCATAGATGATGCAGATGTTGCATTTGGTGAATGGAAATCAAATACTCAGTATACGGTAAATACGCAACAGGTTATTGGTGAATTAATGAATATTGCAAATATCTCTCCTGAAAAGGGAAAAGTAAGACTCCCTATTTTTTTAACAGGAAATGATATTTCTAGTATAGGTGTTAATAATTAACTGGACTTTTTTACGGGCAATGTATCAACTATAACATCTTCATCGGGATCAATCTCTTCAAGT
>JBGUIU010000129.1:0-5400 GCA_045113275.1 Paludibacteraceae bacterium | reverse complement strand
TATTCCTAATTTTGACGAGGTGCTGAAAGTGATTGAATGGGATAATGAACATGATTTAGATAAAAAACCATTTGACTATACCACCTTGCTGCCGAAGGAAGGTGCACAATAAACAGTAAATAAAAAGGACGGATGTTATGAATCGAACAAATATCTAAAAACATGCATAAAAGCTTAAACAACTCAATATTATTTTTCTACTATGTGATTATCTTCGGAAGTGTGCTTTTCAGCTGTCAAAGCAACACGACTTCATCTACAGAAACGGAAGAATTTGTAATTGAATATAGCACAGATCCTGTCGTTGATTCTGTCGTAGCACATATGGATACGATCAAGTATTTTGATTCCAACGATCCCTTGTTTGGAGAATGTGCTGAGTATCTTAATGCGTGCGCAGTAGAATCCGATAAAAAAGCGATAGAAAAGTATAACGAAAGTCTTTCGTCTCCAGAGTCAATGGATCATTGGCACTTATTGAAAATGGAAACGGTTGATGGATCTCCCATTGATGAATCTACGAGAAATAAATTGGGGAAAATTACATTTGGATGTGGTAATAACCACTTTGTTGTGAATGGATGTTTGACATTGCCTTGGGAAAAAGTGAAGTTTCAGAATCTGAATAGCATCCGTTCTGGTGCCTCTTTTTTGAAAAATTATTCAGAATTTATACCTTACTTTGAAAAAAGCTATTCGGATGAGGGGATTGCAGTATCGTTTGACAAAATAAAGGTGATATGGTCATGTGATGACAACTCCAATTGGTTGAAGTATTTCAGTGCCTTCGATTTTGCCTTAATCGGAGATCAGTATCACTGTTGTTTAGTCATCAATAAGAAATATGCATTATGGTTTTCCCAATTTAAAATATTGGCAACAGAGTATGAGTTGGAAAACTTCAAGGCCGATCCGATATTTTATTATGATGATGATAAATATAAAGAAGGTCATTTCTTTAAAGATCCACTTCCTGACTTTGAAAAATTGGCGATAGATACAACAATAAGGAAGATTGCTTCTGATAAAACATGTCTTGACTATAAAGGAACAGAAGATAGTATATATAGGTTGGCACGAGGTCAAGAGTCAATGTATGAGCATATGATTGTCTATGACCTGAATGGAGAAAAGGAGTACTTAGGTCCTTCTGGAAGATTGTTTGATTCGTATAATATAATCGTTTTGCCTGATTATAAAGGATATCATGTTGTATATGCGAATTGTGATGTCGGATATGATAATTTACATTTCGGACATCTGATAGTTTACTCCGATTTAGAACATGCCAATCAGGATGGAACTCGTTTATTGGTTGAGGATAATTATGGAGATTGTGAAGAAAATGAACGAGATGGAGAGGCTGGGTGCACGCATTTGTTTTTTGACATATATGAGGATTATACTATTCGTGTAAGAGGTAGGGATGTGGAGGATGGTGTAGATAAGTCTATCACCCGCTACTACCGAATTAATGACGAAGGGAAGTTTTATGAAGTGACAGACAAATGATAATGACACACATGACAATCCTTATTTCATGCTTCAGTTGCCCTTGGAAACAAAATAATCACCGGCTCCAGGTTTCTTCATCTTGTTCTTTATATTGGCAAGAACCTCATCCATTTCAGATTCGGAGTCAAAACCTTTTTTGTCAATAGTCAAAAAGATAGTTCTCGGTTTCATATATAGGATGATATAGTCGTCCATAAAATCTATCTCATTGATTGAGTCATAGCTATATGTGACATGTTCTTTCTTCGTCAGGGTGGAAAATAATTCAATTTTTATTTCATCATCTTTAAAGAGGTAGTTGTATTTTACTCCTTGCTCTCCAAATATTTCCTTATACTTCTTTTTGATGATAAATGGACGTAGTATAAACAAGTATATTACAATACCTAAGAAAATAACATAAAGTGGTAAATTCTCATATACATTTATCTCTTCACTTTTCCCTAATTTATATATGATCAATAAAAAGTATAAAAGAAGTAAGAAAAACCATGTCTGACGGCTTCTCTTAAGTTTTTTTTGCTTCGACATACTAATGTTCGCCAACTGCAGAGAGGATAATTCAGTTGCGTTCTTTATTTCCATTGCTTTTGTTTTCACATTGTCCTGCAAATATAACGAAAAAAATTCATCGACAACAAAATCTTATTTTACTCTTCTGTTTTTCCTGTAATGCTTAACTTTCTCTTTGACTCAAACAACTTTTCAGTGGAATTGAAAATCACTTTAAAATGTAATGTTTATTATAATCCTCTAATTCAAAACAATTAAACATCATATACGAGGCTATTTGATAGTAATATGCTCTTTCAGGCAAACATCGAATATCATACTCAATCAAGACATCGCCATCAATACATCTATAGATATATTGTTTAGATAGCTTTTCTCCTGGAAGGTCATATTCGTGGAAATCAAGGGTTTGGCTTTGTGTCGCTGTGGTCAATGTTGGAATCAACTCAGGATAGTCCTCGACCAAGTTGGTGAATATTCTGACTGACACTTCCGCATCGCCTCTATCTGAAACAACGTGAAGACCTTCATACTTGATTTTTCTTGGAATCTTAATGTCTTTTCCTCGTTGTGTTTTTTCATCCGATCTGTGATTATGATAGTTAGGATCTACCCAACACCAAGTTTTTTTTAGTTTTTTAGAATTATGCAATGAAACTGGCAATGGAATATAACATTCACAAGCATCACCAATCTGAATATATACTTCATCAAATTCGATACGTAAACTTTTCACCTCCGACGAATCTTCGTTATATATTTTATCAAATTCTGTGGGTTTATGCTCCTTGCAATATTTTTGAGCTGCTTCATAGACAGCTGTGCCAGGTATCAAGAACTCGTATATCTCGTCATAGGTGAAAGTGACTGGAGCTTCAAGCCCTCTGCATCCTGGGCAGCGTTCCAAATAAATTGTTACACCCTCTTCATAAGCACCTAAATTATCAGCATCAATATAATTCCATAAACCAAAACCCTCATAACATCCAGAAACGTCATATCTTCTATCTTCCGCAGAATCACCAACCGGACATCCCCAATCTTCTGACAATTTCAAAGTCATCAAAAACTCAAGAAAGGAATTGTGAGAAGGTTTAACATACGTTTCTTGTTTGTCGCACCAAATAATCTCGTTAGGGGCAATAGGAGTCCACTTTTTCCTGTCTACTATGGTGGTTTCTGTATGCTTTCCACGATAGATTCCCCAAGTTGATCCTGGCACATAATGATGAACCGTAATCAAAAAATCTGATATGGAATAATCTTCGCCATCATACCCAGACTTACTCCACATGGAGATAGAATCATGAATATCCTTATAAAAACGAGACTTGGTCCGTTTGTCAAAATTGATTGATTCGTATTTTTCTGTTCGCCAATAGGTATTTCTTGGTTTGTATTTCGCAATAAACATTGACAATGTGCTGTCATTATAAGATGTGACTTTGGCAATTATTGAGTCTCCCATATAAAGGTTGTTGTTAGAATCTTCGTAATAATCATTGTAATCAATAATAAACTCCTTGGATAAGTAGGACGAATCGATCCATTTCAACAAGTTTGAATTAAACTTAGCATCATTTGTTGCAGGAAAATCCATGTCCAAATAGAATCTGATTTCTACAGGAATAGAATCTTCTCTATCATTACCTTCTATTTCGGCCAATTCAAAGGCTGATGTGTCGCAATAGGCATTCATAAATCCGGGAGTCTCACTTTCCCTAAACCTAATATCTGGTTTAAAGTCGATGATGTAATCTGCTGCACATACAGAAAAAAATATTCCCACAAAAAATAGAAAGGAAAGAGATTTATATAAGTTATACATTCTTGCTATTATTTTAATATATGACAGACATCCCCAAAAATAGGTATAAATTTTGAAACGTATGCTAATACTTCCTATCACTGTATAGTGAAGTCGATGATTGACGAGATCTCTCCTGTAAACTCTATCTATTGAAAGATATTATTAGAAATAACAATTGTATGATTGGAAAGAGTTATGTATGTTTGTAAAATGAAGTTTTCTTAATAAAAACAATGCAAGATAAAGGTGTTTAAGAAAACAGCAATTAAAATTATTGTTATTCTGATTGTTGGGGTGTCGTTTGTCAACAGTTATGCCAGCACGACCACAGTTTATCAATCCACAGACCCGTTGTTTGGATTATATGCTGAGTATCTTAATGCGTGTGTACTTGAATCTGAAAATGATTATAGATAAAATGAAAAAACAATCTAATTCAAACAAACATCTAACAACCTATATTGTTGTTATGTTGTCTCTTTTGGTCATGAGCAGTTGCGGCCAATCCAATCAAAATTCTGATAATACCGATACTTCAGATAGTTTAGCTTCTTATGTGCCGGAATTTGACACCGTATATAAATGGGAAGGTAAGTATTTTGGGAAAGAACATCATGAGGAAGAATGGTCTGATGAAAATAGGGAATATTCGTTAACCATCAAGAAAGATAGTATTATCCTTAAAGGTGAATTATTTGTGGAACCTTATCTATTATATTCAAAATGTATAAGTTCAGGGAAAATAAAATTATTAGGTCTTAAAGTATTAGATCTTAAAGATTTATGTGGGTCTGAAAATATCTTAAATGAAGATTTCGGTGTGTTATCAATTGAAGAAGAAGGGAAAAAATTAATATGGAATTGCGACTTCTATCTTCTTGGTCCTAATGGGGAACCTCATATTTTACTTGAAGAAAATGAGTATAGAAGATATGTAGATTCTATGACAACTGCCGTATGGGGCAAAACAAACATAATAGATTCAATGTATAAAGAACAATGGATAGGTTCATACATCGCTGATCTTCATTATGTGAAGCCAAGAGGTTATGAGGATGAATTTGATTCAATAGAAAAAAAGTTAAGATTAGAAATTTTATCTGATAGCATAAAAGTTTTTATAAACGATTCGGTCTTTGATGCTTTGTCAGTATATGGAAATGCAGATAGCCTTTTCCTTTACACTTCTATTCTATGGGAGAGAGTGCAAGGTGCCACCAATAATCGTCTTGGAGATCTTTATAAAGATAAACAAGGTCGGTATATTTGGAAGTCTGATGAAGACGGCAAGCATATTTCTGCAATTTTCTCCTTTATTTCTCTGGTTTCTCAGAACGACACTTCTGATTTTTATTTGGCAGACGATTCGATTATATTAAGAAAACAATAAATAAAATGAGAAAACAATACAATTCACACATATATCTAACAAACTGTATAGTTGTTATTCTCATGTTGCTGGTGACAGGTTGTGTTGGCAAACAAGATTCATCGACAGCAGGTGAGCGGAATGACGATTCTATTTCGCAAAATTCAGGCTGGTGGAATGACGATTCTTTAAC
>JBGUIU010000128.1:0-3139 GCA_045113275.1 Paludibacteraceae bacterium | reverse complement strand
TGTTTATTAGTGCGGCATATCATGTCGCGAGTTTCGTCTATTGCGTCTGGATGTGATCCGGACATTTTTCGCAGAAAAATCCTCATTATATTTGCATATATCATTTTTTTATTGTAATTTTGCACCGCAAAATCAAAACAACGACTGTTATGCCTAAGATTTTTGAGTATTTTGGATTTGTCTTTTTCTTCTATTCCAATGAGCACGAACCTATCCACGTGCATGTGACACATAAGGGATGTCAAAGTATTTTTGAGCTCATTATGGATAATGGAATACTTACGGAAATTCGTGTGCGTGAAAAAGCGGGAGAAGAACCACTACCGTCCAAAGATCAAAAGACAGCCGAAGAATTTATTAGAAAGTATAGTAAAAATATCATTACTAAATGGATTAAGTTCTTCGTTTTGAGGCAGGCAGTTAAGAGTACAACCATTAAAACCAAATTATAACTATGAGCAAATTGTATATTAAAGAAGCAAAAGATGCGGGTAATTTGTCGGTAGACTTGTTGTTTAGCGACCAGACGGCTCGCAGAGTGGATATTGGTGACTTCATTCGGCGTCACCCACATCCGCAGTACAATAAATATCTTGACCCGCGTAAATTCCGCCAATTCTCGATAGAGGATGGTAATGTGGTGTGGGGCAAGAGCTGGGATCTTATTTTCCCGATAGAGCAATTACACGCAGGTGTAATCGCTTAACCCCTCGTCACTCACTGACGTTAAACAGGAGGACATAAATGGCGTTTATTGACGTTGTTTGCGACTCGACTGAATCTTCGCAAAATTCGCTAATGGTCGTAACAATCACAATGAATGTCCCGTGGGTATGTTATATATCCACGCCTCGCTATAGGGTGAGGCGGGTTTAGCATATCGGGCGTGGATTTCGATTGTTTTTCTACCATTAGCAGGGATTGCGAAGCCCTAGTCGAGCGTGAAGAACAGACGGACTTCACGCTTTTTGTGTATATCCTAAAAATCTAGGACTTCTAGAATATCTAGGATAGCGAAGCGGTCTAGGAAACTAGTAAATTATATTAGTGGAGAATGCCAAAAGCCGAATAATAAAGTGGAGGCAAAACTAAATATTAAATACTATGGAGAAAGACAAACTTAAAAGAAAAAATTATAGTGTATTTACTATCACAAAGGAGTTCGTGGAGAAACATCCTGATAATTACGAACATCTCGTTGCGTTGCAAAGTAATGAAGTAGCCCAATATATAAGTGCTAATTGCAACAACATTACTGATACTATTGAAGGACTTGTTCGTATCCAAAATGCCACTAACAAGAGTAAATATATTTATCGTAAAGCGGTGGCTTCATCTACTCATGGGCTTGACGCAGACCATGCCATGCTAAGCAGTAGAAGCATGAAGGTACTTGATATTAAAGAGTATGACGAAATAATTATTAAGAAAACCAATTGGTTTTGTTATTTATGGAATCATGATGACACAACTATACGTGCTCCTTTTAAAGTGGCCGTTATTTTTGGACTGCTCTCATTGACGCTCGGAGTATTATCGCTGATAATAAGTTGCGTGTGTTGCAATTGTTAATCAAATTATTATAAATCAAATAAAATCATACAATTATGAAAAATCTATTGATTAATCGTGCCCTTGCGGCTAAGAAAAAGAAACTATTTACCCTATTGCTCGCTGTAGCAGCAAGCGTAGGAACCATGTTTGCCGAAAAGGTTAAAATCGGCGATTTGTATTACAACCTTGACGGCATCAACCAAACGGCAGGAGTAATGTGTGAGGAGTATAATTATGGGGATGGTAACTATCATAATTATACAGGGTTAGCAACAGCTAATATTCCTGCGTATGTGACCCATAATTCTATGACTTAACGAACTATAGTCAAAAAATGACAAAAATGTAGTTTTTTAACCCTCAATGAAGGAATTAGGCTTCCGAGAAACAAACCCATCGATATAATCGGTGTCATGTTTAACGACAGCAAAGCATTGTCTAAGGACCTTGTTCGCGACAGCTATCATGATTAGTTTTCCTGGTTTACCTTTTTCTTTCATCCGCAAGTAGAGATTGCGACACTCTTTATTATATAAGCTCATACTCCATGACGCGACGTATAGTTGAGAGCGTAAGTGTGAATCTCCATTGCGATTAATATGACCTTTGACATTGACGGACGTTCCTGACTGCTGATAGGTAGGACAGATGCCCAGATAACGAGAAACCTGCTTTGCATTATCAAAGTACGTAAACCCACCGGTGGCGATAATGAGAGCAGCTGCAAGGCTGGCACCTATGCCTTTAATAGATGTTAGTTTCTGCATTTGTCGGTCAAATTCCTTTTGCGTAAGGGCAACTAAATCCTCTTCGATTTTGCGGATCTGCTTCTCTAAAGTCTCGATGATTTTATCGATAGATTTGAAAGTAGCAGCATCCCTTTGAGGAAGCACCTCTAATGATTTCCGGAGATTATTAGTAGCGTGTAATTGCTTCTGAAACTGTCTCATAGCAGCGCGTTTCTGCTTAAGCAGAAGGATAGAGTCAGGAGGCATTTTGAATGGAACCGGTCTCATCCGCTCACCGTAGAGCGATAATAACTGAGCGTCAGCTTTATCGGTCTTAGTAACGGATAGCATGGTACGTGCAAAGTTTTTGACTTTGAGCGCGTTTTCCATACTAGTAGTAATGTTGGCTTGGTTAAGCAAATATAACAGCAAGTAGCTGTAATTGCCGGTTGCTTCCATTACACAGTGATCATCTTCCTTCAACGTGTGAATAAATTGGTGAATGCCCTTAGCGTTGTTGCCAAACTCACGCGTCTTGTACTCCTTCTCGTTTAAAGGATACGCTACCATGAAAGTAGCCTTACTAACGTCAATGCCAATGTAACGCATAGTTTTTAATTTTAAAGTTTGTAGCGATTAAACATCCATTACATCTATAGACTATCATTGTGAATACGGGGTCACACATTGCCCAACGAACTATCCAGTTTTGGATGTAAAAGATGTGGGGGCTGAACATAAGTTAAAGGGTTAATCCCTAATGGCACATCGACCTTATTCCACATCACGATGTCAAATCGACTGCAAAGATATAACAAATATTTTTAATAAACAAATAAAATTTTAAATATACAATG
>JBGUIU010000127.1:0-1568 GCA_045113275.1 Paludibacteraceae bacterium | reverse complement strand
AGACCCTCGAAGCCCAAAGCGAGAGAGGGGCGTCAAGTGAATGAGGGTAAAAGTAGAGTGAAAAGGTTCTGAGGAGATTCCGAATATAATGAGGAATCGACAGGTTCTTGAGCGGATTGTGATTAGTAAGGAGAAGATCACGAACAATTAATCCTCCGAAATGACTGGGAAACATATAAAGTTTACTATCTTTGCTGAAACCAAATAAGTAAAGTCATGGATAGAAGAGGATTCAATCAAGCAAAGAAGGCATTTCCATTAAAACATGAGATGTCACAATTCGTACAGGTCGAGTTGGAAAGAAAAAAGTTTGTTGACTATTTTACAAAGAAGAAAATAGCCAATATGACAATTGACGAATATGCTGAAGGTAAGGGCATAAGAGAGAATAACTTTTGCTATGGTCTGGAAATCGGTCTTGGAATGTTAGGCAATATTAGAGGTTCAAGAGCAGCAAAGTTTGGACTGTATTACCAAAAGAAACACAAGAAATACTGGTTTGCTAAAAAGTTTGGAAGAACTAGAAGAGAGGCTTTCAATAGTATTAAAGAATCAATTTTAGATTTATTGGATGCTGGAAGAAAACGAGATTATGATGCTATTATAGATAACCCTCTTGCTCCGACTGTTAAAGGAAAAATTCTCCATATTTATTTCCCAGAGACTTATCTAAATATCTTTTCTGAAGATCACCTTGATTATTATCTCGAAACATTTGATTTGCTAGATGGGGATTTGAAATATTCAAATGTTGTTTACAAAAGAGCAGCTCTCTTGGATTTCAAGGATAATGATCCTGATATGAAATCATGGTCTATAAACATGTTTGCTGTTTTCTTATGGAAATATTTCCCCAAAGCGCCAAATACAAGAACTGACCCAGAGCCATTGACTGATAGTGAAAAGAAGCGACTGGCTAATAACGAGAAGAAAATTCGTAAAGGAGGTTTTGGCTTCGGTGGAGAGGGTCAGCAGCATAAGGAGTTAAAGGAATACATCTATGAGTATCCTGAAGTAATAGGCATTACCAAATACAAAGATAAGTCAACCGAGCATTATCTTCTTTCTGGAGACCGTATCGATGTGTGGTTCGAACTGAAAGATGGATCTGAGATTGCTGTGGAAGTAAAGTCCAGTATTTCTTCAGATGCAGATATACTTCGTGGTTTATATCAATGTGTCAAATACCAGGCGATAATGGATGCCGAAGACAGTACTCACGATGAAACACATGATAACCAAGTGATTTTAGTTCTTGGCGGTACTCTTTCTAAAATGAATAGTCGGATAAGAGACTGCTTTGGGATACCTGTCTTTGAAAACATTGAACCCGAATAGACAGTGTGTAATCCATCCCGCCCCAAATAAATAAAATCCCTCACTTCAAATTGAAATTAAAGCATGAGGGATATTTTTCAGTTATCAATTACCCCGCTTTCTTTTCGTATAATGAGATTCTATATACTCTTTTAACACGATATCTTCCCTTGCAAAGAGTTTAGCTTCAGAAAAGTTAAAGCCCATAAAACCATTTGACAACATATCTTGTATTGTATTCACCTCAAATG
>JBGUIU010000126.1:0-3634 GCA_045113275.1 Paludibacteraceae bacterium | reverse complement strand
CTCACTATCGATGCTGAATGCCTCTGCGGTGATGGAGAGTGCAATCACCTCTAAATCAGAGAAGGTCGGCACAACACCGCATCTCGCTACATTTCCCTTCTCATTTACTCGATTTCCTACGAATTGTTTGCAAATTCCAAGAATTTCTCTAAAATTTGTAATGAGGTTGCGCATATCTAAGACAATGAATGGCATTTGTTTTGTTTTCGCATTACTAAAATGCCAAAAATTAAGAAAATACGCAACTTTTTTATATTTTTTATTATAAATTTAATTCAACCAACAGGTATATTGAAATATTATGAAGTCATATATAGCTCTATGCACCGCAATGTGTTTTCTCTTTTATTCTTGCTCAAATCAAAGTCAGCAAAATGAATCCTTCGAGGGTAGTGGAGCTGATTATTCTCCTGTAGAAGCAATAGAAGAAAACGAGGAGGTGGAAGAAGATGTGAAAGAGGAATATGAGGAGGCAGAAGAGGAGGAGGAAGAAGAGGAGGAGGAAGAAGACCTTGATGACTATGAAGATGAAGATGAGATTGCACAAAGAGTTATTGATAGTTTTAAAGAAAAGGGGGATAGCCCCAAAGATGTAACTCCAGAAAATTGGGAGATAATAAGCAAGGCCACGGGAGACCTCAATCAAGACGGATACGATGACCTTGCCTTCTTCTGCAGGAAAAACACATCAAAACAGGAAGACAAGGAAAAAAATTATCACAATATTTACTTCGCCATCTATTGGGGAGACAGAGATGACGTTTTTACAAAATATAGAGTATATGCTGGCTTAGTTAGTCCTCAAGATGTCTGCCTATCTTACGAAGATTTAGACGTATCAATATCAGACAGGCATATCCTCACAATGTACGTTAGAATTTTCCTTGCATGCGGGAGCTGGACCAACCCAAACTTTTCCGTTAAATATCGTTTTCAAGACGGCAAATTCTACAGAATAGGGTATGACAGCCAAACGTTCCACAGAGCCACTGGAGAAGGTTCCGACGTTAGCATCAACTATCTAACAAAGAAGATGAAGTCAACCTCATTCAACGCTTTTGAAAACGAAAATAGAGAGACAACGTGGAGTGATTGGAATAGTCCACTAAGAGAGCTTGGCGACGGAGAATTGGATTATGATTTTTAGAAAGAGCAATAACTACGGGCATAATTAGGTCACTTTTGGTGGCGAATTTCATTCCACGGCAAGCACTCTATACTGAATTTTAAGAAGCTGTTTAAATTATATTGAAATATTTTGTTAAGCATCAGAAAACAGAAGGCTAATTGAATCATAGCCACTGCGGTTTCTGCATGAAACTCGTAGTCGATAACCAACCTTCTGAAGTTTTCTAACCAAGCGAAAGATCTTATCAAACTGATAATCAATATTTAAATTTATTTTAGAGGGATTTTTTAGGTCTCTCAAATTAGTTTTGAATTAAATTCAAACAAATTCTTATTATAAATTTAATTCAACCAACAGGTTTTTTGGTTCAAATATCAAAAAAGCACTGTAAGAGGGAGATTTTTTACAAAAAAAGCACTGTAAGAGGGATTTTTCGTCCGCACCCCCTGCAACATTGTACAAAAAGTTTTAATCATACTTAAAACTCTTCTAAATTTTTACAAAAGTTTTAATTGTATTTAAAACTTTCATATATTTGCGTAAAAGTTTTAAGTACATTTAAAACATTCGACAATGAGCAAGAGAAGGGAAATCATAGAACGGAACGAGTATACATCTCGCATACAGCCATTTATAGGCAAGCAGATTATAAAAGTGTTCACAGGGCAACGTCGTGTGGGTAAGAGTTGTTTGCTTCAACAAATCATGAACAAAATCAGTCTCACACAACCTGACACAGCATTAGTCTATATCAACTTAGAGGAATACGAACTCTCAAAAATCAGAACTGACGAACAATTGCATCAATATATTACCACGCACACAGCCCCTGATAAAAAAACGGCTTTGTTCATTGATGAAATACAGAATGTCAATGGCTTCGAGAAAGTCCTCCGTTCACTCTTACTTAACGAATCTTTCGATATCTATGTGACAGGTAGCAATGCCAAAATGCTCTCAAGTGAGTTGGCAACTTACCTGAGTGGTCGTTACATAGAAATACCTGTTTATGGCCTTTCGTATCCCGAATTCATTGAATTTAACAACATTGCCGATTCTGATCAAAGCTTTGAAAAGTATGCACGATTCGGTGGACTGCCTTTCCTTCGTCATCTTCCTCTTGAAGAGTCAATCGTCACTGATTATCTGAAATCGGTTTATTCCACCATCTTATTCCATGACATAACCGAACGGTATCAAATCCGTAACACTTTGTTTTTAGAAAACTTAGTGAAATTTCTTGCGGATAATGTTGGTTCACTTTTTTCGGCAAAAAACATCAGTGATTATCTGAAATCGCAGTTTTCAACATTGTCAGTCAACCAAATACAAGCATACGCAGGTTATCTATGCAATGCATTTATGCTTCATAACGTGAAACGATATGATTTGGCAGGCAAACGGATGTTTGAAGTAGGAGAGAAATACTATTTTGAAGACCTAGGGATACGTAACGTGTTGGTGGGATACCGGTCCAAAGATAAAGGGAAGATACTTGAGAATCTGATTTTCAAGCATTTGAAATATTTAGGATATGATATAAAGGTGGGAAATATGAATGGACAGGAAATCGATTTTGTCGCTGAAAAGAACAATGAGCGCATCTATATACAGGCTGCCCTTGCCATAAATGATGAAGAGACGGAGAACCGTGAATTCGGCAACCTATTGAAAGTCAAAGATAACTATCCTAAGTACGTCGTCACATGGAATGGCTTCGAAGGCAATACATACGAGGGAATTGAGGAACTTTCCGTTCGCCAATTCTGTTCAAGAAAAGATTTCTGAAAATAAGAATGACAATATGAATATACTGATTATCAATGGAAGTCCCCGCAAGAAGGGACTTATATCACAGATGCTGGGCATCATGCTGGAAGAGGCTCAGTCGAACAATATGACAGTGGAGACGGTCAATATCATGGACCTCGAGATGAAGCCTTGCATCGGTTGCATGGTCTGTCGAACCAAAGAGAAGTGTGTGTTACCCGAGGATGACACGCTGAAGGTGCTGGAGAAACTACGTTGGGCGGACACTATCATCATGGGAGCGCCTTGCTACTGGGGCAATATCCCCGGACAGATGAAGGTGCTATTCGATCGTTTGGTCTATGGCATGATGCGAGACACTCCTCGCTTTCCTGAGCCACTGATGAAGGGGAAGAAATGTATCCTTGTCAGCACTTGCACCACACCTTGGCCGTTCAACATCTGGTTTAAGCAATCACGGGGTGCCATCCGTGCCATGCGTGAGATTTGTCACTATGCAGGCTTTAAGATTGTCAAGAAGATCGAGATGGGAGGAACGTTGATGAAGCCCCAACTGACAGACAAGGACAGACAGAAATGCATCAAAGCAATTGCCAAATTGAAGTGAGAAATTTACCTAAATTGTTGTTTTTTGTATTTTTTTGTATCTTTGATTTTTCTCACAAACTAATTATATGAATAGAATGGACAAAAAATTAGGCTATTTATTATTGGGCATCTTATTGAATTGTATGC
>JBGUIU010000125.1:0-2561 GCA_045113275.1 Paludibacteraceae bacterium | reverse complement strand
TGTATAGCATTATTGCTCTTGGGCGCTGTATTAATTCTTATCTTTTTATGGTGCGTGACGGAAAATAAAAAAGATATTCTTTTAATGTTTTTGTTAGTAGCAGGAATATTGATACTCCCCTTCATAGTTATAATTATGTTGCTAGTTCTACTATAACATTGAGTGCCTGTTATATTATATTTTTAAGTTCCTCTTAAGGAGCAAGCGATGCATATAAAGTTTGGAAATTATCCGCAAGGTGCAGACGGTAAAAAAGCCCCCATCGAGTGGTTGGTGCTAGACGTTTCCGGCAATGAAGCACTTATTATCAGCCGATACGGGTTGGATTGTAAGCAGTACCATTCTGAATATGTCGATATGACATGGGAAAACTGCGATCTCCGGAAATGGCTGAACAATGATTTTCTTGAGGTGGCATTTTCTGATGATGAACGGAAGAAAATCAAGGTGTCCAATCTCAAGAATGATGATAATTCTGAATTTGAAACCAGCGGTGGAAAAAGTACCAAAGATCTAGTGTTTTGTCTCAGCATGGCGGAGGCAGAGAAGTATCTTAGATGCCATAAAGATAGAAAATGTGAACCTACTGCTTATTCTCTTGAACAAGGAGTATCTGTTGACTTTGATGACAAAAGCCATTGTTACTGGTGGCTTCGGTCGCCTGGTTGCAAACAGGATTACGCAGCGATAGTTGATGGGCAGGACGCACTTGAGTTTGGTTCTAGTTCCGTGAGCTACGATGGTTGTGCCGTTCGTCCTACATTATGGATAGTTTTGAATAGGTAACCGTCTTCCAAGGCTTATACAATAGCTCTTTTGATAAAAAAGCAGTGCCTAGGTTACGTGATTTTAATCACTAAATTATATATCCATGAAGGTCGGCACAGTTTTTTTATTTGCCGGCCTTTTTTCAAATAAATTGGTTCCTCATTCCCCAAGTCGGCTATTCACTTCTTGAGCCAAATCGCTCAACTTCCCGAATAGCCAATTTTCGGGACAGGACTTTTGAGCAAACCAGCGATGAACTGTAAGTAGCATTTCGTCAGATTTAACCTCATAACTCAAAGCCTTATCCCGTCAGCAATCCATACAAGTTTCTTTTTACGGACTGTTTTCATATATCGTCCTTCCTGTCATATAAATCACTCTGAAGGCTGTTTATAGCAACCGGTATTTGGAAGTATTTCCTTGAATAATGGGCTTAAGGTCTCTCGGTTGATGTCTGTTAAAGCTTGAAACTCGGCTGGGGATATAAGTCACCGTACGAGCATGAGTTTATTCAGTTGTTGTGCCTTCGAGTACCTGATATCGTTCAGCATTTCATCAGTTGTAGTAGGAGAAAAGTTGGTGTTTTGTGAATTCATAAATCGTTATCTCCTACAATGTACTGGACATCAGAGGCGGATTTGAGCGGATTTATTTTTGGGAATGTGGCTGACTCAAGGTAACTATGCCGGGACGTATTTGCCAAAATCCTTTAATGTGGATACTCCGCAAGGAGCAATGTGGACTCACAACAATGCAACTAAGCATATACATGAGACTATTCTTTCAATAAAGGACTTACCAGTTCTTAAAAATAGAGATCCCAAACTTTATACGCAGTTCATTCTTTATGATTATTGGAAGTCACTTGGAAAGGCTGTTAAGAGTGGGATTGTTTATAACGAAATGATTTATGCGGGGCGATGGGAGTTTATGTTTGCCAAACCAAGAAGTAAAGATAGTAATCCCGTTATCAAACATGCTAAATTCACGGGACTTAAATAAGGAGTTTTTATACTATGGAATATAAATTTGATGCGTCCATACAAATGGAGTCAACATTTGTTGCAGAAGAATATTTTGCCGCAATTATCAACTTTTCCCCGGAGGAATTAAATAATCATTTTATTGAGTTTAAGTATAATAATACGGATATGTTTGAGATTTCCGTTCATCCTGAAACTCATGTAATTAAAAGATTTACATTAACACTTTGCAATCATTTCACAGTGATCGACAAAGATATGTCTGTCCCGATTTGTATTGATGGAACAATAATAATCGATGGCCCGGATACAACAGAATGTGAAACCTTTATGGTTAACCTTTATAATAATGGTATGCTGATTAAATTATCCGATGAGGAACCAAAGTTTTATTATAAATCGGGGAATATAATATTTGCTATAAGTGATAATGGCAAATTAACTGAAGTTTATATAATTAACCTTGCTAAAACAGATGTGAATCATGCCAAAAAAGAACTTTACCTAGGAATTGAACCATAAAAATTTTTTATTAGAGCAGTTGATTGGTTTGATTAACTAGGTTTCAATCATTGTATTTTAAGCCGACTGTCTGTCGGCTTTTTCGTTTTGAGGAAATATCATTATTCCTCAAGTCGGCTATTCACCGCATGAGCCAAATCGCCCAACTTACCGAATAGCCAATTTCCCGGGCAGGATTTTCGAGCAAACCAGCGGTGAACCGTCAGCAGCATCTCATCACTCTTGACCGAATAACTCAATGCTTTATCCCGATCAGCAATCCACAGCAGTCGTTTCTTTCCGTTCCTT
>JBGUIU010000124.1:0-3463 GCA_045113275.1 Paludibacteraceae bacterium | reverse complement strand
GAACACGAACTCTCCGCCATCTATTGCTTTTGCCATGGATTGACGAATGTATTCCCCAAGTTGCATGGTTTTCTTGCGTCGTTGATTATACTGACGACGAGTGATCAGATTGGGAATGGATCCGGGGCATTCCGCATTCAGCCTTTAAAAAAGGTAGTTCTCGCTATCGATGCTGAATGCCTCTGCGGTAATGGAGAGTGCAATTACCTCTAGATCAGAGAAGGTTGGCACAACACCGCATCGCGCCACATTTCCCTTCTCGTTTACTTGATTTCCTGCGAATTGATTGCAAATTCCAAGGATTTTTCTAAAATTTGTAATGAAGTTGCGCATATCTAAGACAATGGTATTTGTTTTATTTTCACATTACTAAAATACTAATAATCAAGGAAATACGTAACTTTTTATTATAAATTTAATTCAACCAACAGGTATGAAGAACATATTATTTGTCCTAATGGCATTGGTTTGCACGGTCTGCCATGCGAACAATTTCAAAGTGGATTCCATCACTTTTAAACATAGACTTTATCAGGATTGCGAGTCCTGCTATCAGCCCGAGGTCGATTATTCAATACCGCAAGTCAAGGCCGTCAACCCTAAACTAAATAGCGTTGCCGAATCCATCAATGCTCTGATTTTAAATTACCTAGATTACGATGACGACATTGAGGTTTTCTCCGATTTCTGTCATGGCGTATCATTCAATTATGAGATGGAAGATTGGTATCTATTGTTGGATATTGAATATATAGGATATGGCGCACACGGCGATGTGGAGAATAGAGAGACCCTCCTTTTTGACTTAAAGACTGGCGATAAAGTGACCTTTAACAAAAATTCCGGCATCCGCGTCCCCTTCGCATCCCTGTTTACGCTAGATGGCTATTTCAAATTCCTAAATTCGCGAAATTGGGATACGTGTGTTTACAACGCATTTTTTGAGGCATATAAAGATTCTTATGAATACGATACGAAAAATGATACAGTAGCTGAGATAGAAGTGGATTCATCAGAGGTGAATGCTAAAGCTTTCGGTCATGGTAAATATGCTCAATTCCACATAGATTACAGTATCGATGAGAATAACTTCTATTTCTGGAGAGAGTCGTGTTATTATGCTGATTTCTGTTATGCGGAGAGATGTTTTGAACCTGGACATTTCGATGTATGTTTAATTAAAGAGTTGAAACCTTATCTTAACAAGATAGGGAAAGTGGTTACCAACAAAAAGAAAAGTAGAATTCAGAAAATACTCGCAGCTGTAAGACTCAAAGAGACAGTGAGCAGTCGAATGTTTTTCGAAGTTTCAAATTGGGAATGCGAATACAAAGATTCACCTGGCAATCTGACAAAAGAAGAAGAGGCAGAAGTAATCGCTTTTAATGAGACTCAAGCATGCAAATACACTCCTTACAAAGTCGCCATCGATTATAGCCATCCTAATAAAATTAAGGGCTATTTGTTTATTGGTGATAAGAAAGAGGGAATCACCGGCTACCAGCAAGACGGAACTACGTATTTGAAGTCTAAACAGTCAGATTGGAGTTTCAACTTTACAGAAGAGGAGAGAGAAAATGGTCTCGGAGAACTCGGAGAATATGTTTTTGAAAGGAAGGACGGAGGTGGAGATGGCATTATTGTCGGTTGCAACACCTCAGACGACCCTTATTGAATTGATTAGTTCGATAGAGGTGAAAGTGTTTCATGATTTAGGTTTCATAAATTGGAGTGAGATGTTGTCTTTGCATCGATGGTTAGACTGAAAGCCTTCCCTGCTAGTAACCGATTGCACCGCAGGTGCTGTCTGTGGGTGTCTGAGACATGGGAAAAGGCAGGAAGCCTTCGTATCGACGGTATTAGGGGTGGTTTCCAGCCACGTGGCCACCTGTCATGACTACCAGGCACTACGTACCCGGTTACTAATAGGTTTGGCTTCCAGCCAATCCCTTCTACCTCATTTTTATTCTATAACGCTGATTTCAGATAAACAAGAAAAGTTAAATGAGACTTGAAAAAGGGACAAATAACACATCAAGATGTTGGGCAAATGGATATGTATGTACGTATGTATGACGACTTGAAGCGTACCGAGGGCGACAACCCCACTGTTGGTATTGTGCTTTGCAGCGAAACGAGCAAAGACATTGCCCGTTATTCTGTTTTGCACGACAATAAAAATCTGTTTGCTGCCAAATATATGCCTTTAATGCCCACCGAGGAAGAACTTAGACGTGAAATTGAGCAGCAGAAAGTGTTGTTTCAATTGCAACATAATGAATTGAATACTAACGACAAAAACAGTATTAAATGAAGTAATTTTTTTTGTTGGGGTAACATATTGTTAATCATAGCGTTTACTATTTGTCCGGAGAACTCTGAAACGTAGGGAATTTCAAAATTCACATCGATGAACAGATTAGTGATTTGATTTCCGATGCAGGACCCAGCCGACTCGTGCCAGATCCGCATCCTCGAAATCTATGCCAACGACGCCGTCTATCAAGCCCACCTGAAAACCGACCATTTCCAGAAATACAAGCAAGGCACACTCAAAATGGTGAAGTCGCTCAAACTCAACACCATGCAACCAATGGACAAAGAGATGATGAAGGCGATGTTTAGGAAGATGAGGTGAGATTTGTGATTCTCTTGCAGATTCTTTCATGCTGACAAAAAACACCCCAAAGGTTGTATCGTTATAACCTTTTTGTAAATATTCTATATATTTGTAGCGTTAATTAATATTTTGTGGCCGTATGAAGTAGAAAGCATTGGCAGCATGGCAAGATTTGCAACCATTGTCGGAAAAGGATAGAGATAGACTTAGCCGTCGTTTCACAGTGGACTTCAACTACAATAGCAATCATATTGAAGGTAATACGCTGACTTATGGTCAGACGGAAATTCTGCCCATTTAAAATGGATAAAAGTTGAAGAATCTTAGGGGATTGTGTATCTTTGAAGTAGATTAATGAGACAGATAAATCGGAATTTATGGGTCACAAATACGTTTGTTTACGTTGTCACAAATGTTTCAGTGCAGGAACTGATTTTACGAAGTTTCTGCAAAAGAAGAAATGCCCAGAATGTTCTGCCCCCATGGTGCTTTTAAACGAAAAGTTTAAGGCCCCATCAAAAGAGAATGCTGCCCAGTGGGAAATCGTAAAGATGCTTGTTGATAATGGTTTTAGTTATCAGCCTTTGTACGATCCTATTAGCGGAGAAAGGATTCCTTACCCAAGGACAAAAATTGAAGCAGAGGAATTCATTCGAAAATATAAAAAGTAAATACCAATTTAGACTATGACCAAAATAACGAAATTCCCATCGACTTTGACTGCCAAAAATATACAATCAAACGTGTATCTATGCTCTACGCCGCTTTCCACCAGCTCACAAAATAGCGTATGCCTGCAATGGATAGCGCCACACCAAGTCCGGGGTAGAATGCCGCAAAAAA
>JBGUIU010000123.1:0-40785 GCA_045113275.1 Paludibacteraceae bacterium | reverse complement strand
TCTACAGGTGATTTGTTGGTTCGTATGGATCAGAATCAATTGATACAGGCTAAACTGAACTTGTCTAATCTTGAAACTGAAATGAAACGTATGGATGCGTTGCTGGCTGGCGGTAACGTTACTCAACAAACATACGACAAGACTAAAATGGCTTATGATCAGGCTAAACAACAAGTGGAGTTCTTACAGAATAACACATTCTTTAAGGCTACTTTCCCAGGCGTTGTCTCTGCCCGTAATTACGAGAGTGGTGAGCTTTTCAATGGTGCTAGACCAATCTTGACGGTGGTGCAATTGAATATGTTGAAGACAATCATCAATGTGCCTGAAATCTATTTCCCTAAGATTAAACCAGGTATGAAGCTCGATATTGTCTCTGATATTTATCCTGATACTAAGTTCCCTGCTGTTATTGAAACGATTTATCCTACAATCGATGTTGCAACTCATACTTTCCAATGTAAGGTTAAGATACCAAACGGTAGCCTGAAACTTCGTCCTGGTATGTATGTCCATACATCTGTTAATGTAGGTAAGGTAAAGGTCTTGGCTGTTCCTTATCAATCTGTTTTGAAATTAACAGGATCCAACGAACGTTATCTGTTCTTGAACAATGGCGGTGTGGCAAAACGTGTGACAGTTGAGGCTGGACAACGTTTCAATCGTTATGTAGAGGTTATCTCAGACGAGGTTATTGAAGGTGCTGAGGTGGTAACACAAGGTCAGGCTCGTTTAATTGATGGTGTTGAACTATTGGTGATGAGTGGAACCTACGAAGAGGAAGCTAATTCTAAATCAAATGTGTCTGTTGATAGTGCTGTGGTTAAGTAATTGATTTGAGCGAAAAATTCAATAAAAAAGCAATAGAAAATGAGTATATATAAAACTGCGATTAACAAGCCGGTCACCTCTATCCTGATCTTCGTGGCCGTCATGTTGATGGGTATCTTTGCTTATTCAAAGCTGCCTATCGACCAATTCCCAGAGATTGAACCTCCGTATATCGCTGTGATGACTTCTTACCCTGGTGCCAATGCCAGTGAGGTGGAAACGAACGTAACAAAGTATCTGGAGAATAGTTTGAATTCCGTGGATGGTTTGGATGAACTGACCTCTACTTCCAAGGATAATCTTTCTTTGGTAGCGTTGGAGTTCGAATGGGGCGAAGAGCTGGATGATGTTGTAAATGATATCCGTTCGTATGTGGATTTGACAAAGGATAATCTGCCAAGTAGCTGTTCTAATCCGTTGATTATCAAATTCAACAGTTCTTCCATGCCGATAATTCAGTTTGCTGTTCAAGCGAAGGAGAGTTATCCTGGTTTGGAAAAAATCATGAATGATATCATCATCCCTCAGTTGAACCGTGTGGATGGTGTGGGTAACGTAACAATGTCGGGTGAACCTGACCGTTATGTGTATGTGGAAATCGACCAAAAACAGTTGGATGCATACGGTATCTCTTTGGAAACAGTGGGTAACGCCGTGGCTTCTAATAACTTGAATCTTTCTTCCGGAAACGTGAAGATGAAGAAAGAACAATATGCTTTGCAGGTTCGTAGCGAATACATTGAGAGCTCTGAGATAAAGGATATCGTCGTTGCGACTATGGCTGATGGAAAACAGATCTATGTACGTGATATTGCAACAGTACGTGATACCATCAAAGATTTGAGCTTGGACGAGAAGATGACCTCCAGAGGAGATGCAGGAGGACAAGAGGCTGTCCGTTTGATTATCTCTAAACAGACAGGTGGTAACACGGTACAGATCTGTCGTGATATCCATAAGGAATTGAAGAAGATTAAAGCTTCGCTTCCAGCGGATGTTGAGATCAATGAGATCTATGACTCTTCTACTGATATTGTGAATGCAATCAACTCCTTGGAGGAGTCTGTGCTATATGCAGTGATCTTTGTGGTACTTGTTGTATTGTTCTTCTTAGGTAAGTGGAGAGCCGGTCTGATTGTCGGATTGACAATTCCTATCTCATTGCTGGTTGCCTTCCTTTATCTGTTAGGTGTTGATAGTTCGTTGAACATCATCTCATTGTGTTCTCTTTCCATTGCTGTAGGTATGGTGGTGGATGATGCGATTGTGGTGTTGGAAAATATTACGACACATATTGAAAGAGGATCCAATCCTCGTGAGGCAGCTATCTATGCAACGAATGAGGTATGGGTATCTGTTATCGCTACCACGTTAGTAATCTGTGCTGTGTTTGTCCCATTGACCATGTTGACGGGTATCGCAGGTATCCTTTTCAAGGAATTGGGTTGGATTGTAACCATTGTATGTTGTACTTCTACACTGGTTGCCATATCGCTTGTTCCAATGCTTTGCTCTAAGCTTTTGAAAGCTAAAACCGTTAAGGTGGATGAGTCGGGTAAGTTGATTGTTGAGAAGAAAGATACAAAAAAGCTTTCGTATCAAAATACGGTGGTACGATTCTTGGATAAGTTAGATGCAGCTTATGCTAATCTGCTACGCTGGTGTTTGACGCACAAGAAATTGACCGTGTTGGGTATTGTCGGCTTTTTCCTTATATCCTTGATCCCTGCTTTGACGGGTCATATTGGTACCGACTTTATGGCTACGCCTGATAATGGTCGTTTAACCGTGGATGTGGAGTTGCTGCAAGGTACCCGAGTAGAGGAGACAGCAAAGTTTGCCCGTATGTTGGAGAAACGTTTTGTGGAATTGGTTCCTGAAACCAAAAACATCTCTACAACGTGTGGTGCCAATGAAGATGCTGGAATATCGGCTTTGTTCTCATCTACGAGAAACAATACGATTCAGATGCGTTTCAATGCAGATAAGAAATATACACGTGAGCGTTCCATCACGGAGATTGCTGAGGTGTTACGTAAAGAGATAGCTTCTTATCCAGAAGTTTCTGACTATAAAGTGGCAATCTCTTCAGGTGGTATGGGAGGACAGAATACAGTAGATGTGGAGATTTATGGATATGACTTTGATGTGACGAGTTCGTATGCCGCTCAGGTAAAGCAGTTGATTGAGTCAAAGATCCCTACTGCACGTAACGTGGATATCAGTCGTGATGATGACCGACCAGAGTTAAAGATTGTGGTTGACAAAGAAAAAGCATCCCGTCATGGTTTGACCTCATCAACTGTAGCCTCTTTTGTTCGTAACCGTGTCAACGGAATGGCTTGCGGATTCTTGAAAGAAGATGGTGATGAGTATAATATTGTGGTTCGTCTGAAGGAGGAGAATCGTAATTCCATCGATGCTATCGAGGATTTGTCTATCCCTACAGCAGGCGGTAATGTGAAGTTGAGCGAGCTTGTTTCCATTCAGGAATATTGGGGACCACCAGAGATCACGCGTAAGAGCCGTCAGCGTTTTTTGAAGGTGGAGGTCACTCCATTCGAGACCTCTTTGGGTGAGTTGGCACAAGAGATAGAGAAAGTATTACCTGAGATTAGCAAACCTTCAGGTGTATCTGTCATCTTAGGTGGTGCGTATGAGGATCAGCAGGAATCCTTCCAGAACATGGGACTGTTGTTGTTGATCATTGTGATATTGGTATATGTTGTGATGGCCTCTCAGTTTGAGTCGTATGCAAAGCCGTTCATCATCATGATGGCGGTACCATTCGCCTTCTCGGGCGTTATATGGGCATTGTTTATAACAGGAACGAGCTTGGATATGATTGGTGCATTAGGATGTGTCATGTTGGTCGGTATCGTGGTGAAGAACGGTATTGTGTTGGTGGATTACATTAACCTGATGCGAGATCGTGGACATGAGTTGAACGAGGCAATTGCATTGTCAGGTCAGTCACGTCTTCGTCCGGTATTGATGACTGCGTTGACGACGATCTTGGGTATGTTGCCAATGGCATTGGCCACTTCGGATGGATCTGAGATGTGGGTACCTATGGGTATTGTCGTTATCGGAGGTCTGTTAGTCTCTACGGTTGTTACCTTGGTGGTTGTTCCAGTCTTGTATGGTATCATGTCTAAACATGGCGAGAGAGATAAGGAAGCCGAGATACGTTCGCAATACATCTTCATGAATATTAATGCAGAAGATGAGAAGAAATCGTTAACAGGCAGAAATAATGAAATTGTAGAATAATTCTAAAAGGTAAGGAATATGAAATCGGTAATGATTGTATTCAATCAAGCAAATACAGAGCGTGTTGAATATATGTTGGATAAATTAGGTATTCGAGGTTTTACCTTTTTTGAGCAAGTCCAAGGTCGTGGTTCAAACACGGGACAGCCCCGTAGAGGAACACATACGTGGCCAGAGATGAACTCGGCTGTCATCACCATGGTGGAAGACGAGCAGGTGGATTTGTTGCTGAAGACAATCCATAAATTGGATCTTAGAAACGAGGAGGTCGGTGTACGTGCTTTTGTATGGAACATCGAGCAAACAGTGTAGGCATATAAAGGGAAACAGCTTTTTATAGCTACTACTTTTTTCGTGGGAGGGGAAATTTTTTGAAGATTTTCCCCTTCCTTTTATTTTTTTTTATAAATTTGGCGATTAATTGTTGTAGTATGGCTGAAAAATAATGATTTAGATATTAACTTAATTATTTTAATACATGAAAAAAATTTTAACTTTAGTTTCCTTACTGCTTGTATTCTTGCAGGGAAATGCTTACGATTATTCGGGAGCAGTAAAAGAATGGGGACGCTTGAAATTGGTGGGTAACCAATTGTGTTCTGAGTCAGGTCAACCTATCCAATTGAGAGGTTGGAGTACTTTCGGGTATGATGGTGAATTCGGAAAGTTGTTTGATGACCAAGGAGATTTCGCAAAGATGAAATCTTATGGTGCTAATTTCGCACGTATTGCTCAATATGTAACTGAATTTGGTGGAGTTCAAATCAATTGGGTTAAGAATTGTATTGATTATACTGCAGCAGAAGGTATGTATTGTTTGGTTGATTGGCATATTTTAAAGCCAGGAGATCCAAATAGTGGTTCTTATAGCGGTTATAACGATTTCTTCAAACAAATTTCTCAATATGTAAAAGAGAAAGGTTATGTGCATGTGCTTTACGAAATCTGTAACGAGCCCAATGAAGATGTTACGGGAGCTCCAGCTGCATTTGATTATGTATGGGATTGGATCAAAACTTATGCATATAAGGTTCTTCCAACTATTGCTGAGAATGATCCATATGCCGTTGTGTGTGTAGGTACTCCTCAGTGGGATCAAGATGTTACACGTGCATTCCAAAACCCTCTTGAGATAAAAGACAGCTATAAGAATTTGCAAATTATGTATAGTTTCCATCACTATGCTGCAAATCAGCAAAGATACTTAGGTATTCTTTCTGCTGCTGCTGCATTTGTGCCTATCTTTATCACAGAGTGGGGTTTGTCTAACTATACTGGAGATGGAGATTTAAGTACCAAGGCAGGACAACACATGATAGATGTTGCAAATGGTAAAAACCTTGGTAATCAGATTATCAGCTGGGCTAACTGGAGCTGGGGTGATAAAACTGAGAAATCTGCTACATGGAATGCTAATTGGTCAGACAGAGGTAATTATAATGGCATGAGCATGACTGATTCAGGAAATTGGGTTGCAGGAGTGCTTGGAAAAGGAAATCAATTTACTTCTCGCAAAACGTCTCCTTTTAAGGAACAAGTTTTTGATGGTGTTGAAGATTTTTATTTGGATTTAGGTGCATACGACAAAGGTGGACAAGATAATGGTTATTTTGACTATGATGAAACTTGGGCTTGTGCTGGTAATGACCTAGATAATACACAACCATGTAATGCTGGAGCAACTAGTGATGATGGTTTCCGTCCAGATGAATACTTTGATGTTGGTTATGTTGATAAGAATAATAAAGAGACTTCTTATAAGAATCTTGGATATATTGGAAATGGTGAGTGGGTTACTTATACTATTGATGTAAAGCGCGCTGGTGATTATGAATTTGAGGTTCTTTCTTGTAACCATAAATCTAATTCAGAAGAATATGGTAAGAATGGTGCAGATTCTTATAATATTTTTGCTATTGCAGTTGATGGTAAACCAGGTTTGGTTACTGATAATGGTGAAGAGACTCGTTATCAAGCGCTTTATTTACCTCCTTGTAAAGGTGGATCTAAGGGTGATTATGATACATGGGGTTGGGTAACTCCATATTCAGGTGATGTAGATGATGTTGAAGAAGCTGCAAATAAGCATCCAGAATTGAAATATCGTGTTCACTTTGATAAAGAAGGATCTCATGAGATTTCAATTGCATTTATGACATCTCACACAGGTATGGGTTCATTCAAGATTAAAGGAAATCCTGATGTATATTCAAAAGATATTAAAAACGAAAAAGTATCTTTGTGGCCTAATCCATCTGAGAATGGTTCATTTAACTTGTCAGTTGGTATCGATTCTAAGGTAAATGTATTCAATGCACAAGGTGCATGTGTATATTCAGGTGACGTTGAGGCTGATAAGATAGCTGAAATATCTTTGAACTTAGCTGCTGGAATATATAATGTACAAGTTGTAAATGAAAAAGGCCTTACAACTAAGAAGTTGATTGTTAAGTAATTAAATACATTACAAATAAAAAAGCGCTCTGTAACTAATGTTGCGGAGCGCTTTTCTGTTATGAACGATGATAAATTAGTCAGCACAGGCGCACTTAGTATACATATATTTTTGAAATATTTGTCAAATTATTGGGGGGGAGAGCATACTATTACTATATTTGCAAAGAGTTTTTAAGTAGTATAGTATTCGAAATTAAATAAATTATTAACAATCTAATACAAATCAAAATGAAGCGAATCAAATTACTTTCCATTGCGATTATAGCATCATTGGCTAATATTTATGCTGGAGATGTGTTCGACAATGCATATTGGATTATTAAAAACGGGAAAATTTCCTCGGGTATTAGTATCTTGCACTATAAAGATGAAGAGGCAGGCAATGCCGATAAACTTGTTGAGACTACAGTAAATGGTGTTGATGCTGTTGAATTTAGGAAAACCTCCAATTGGTTGGATCCAAGATATATTTTAGATTCTCTTGCTCCACTCGACTTGAACACCAATTACATTATGTTTTTTGAATATATGATTCCTGCAGATCATGCTGGTACTAAGTATATAGATGGGAATAAGCCTACATTTATCATTGGATTGGCATCAGCCCCAAAGGACATGGAAACATATAACGCACCTAGTAGCGAATCTGTAGTCTATATTGATACTAAATGGGGACCAACTGAACAATGGGTACAGAAATACAAATATGTGTATGCTTGTCCTTCTACAGATACGATTCGTGGAATGATTATCTCCTATGTCCGCGAATATGGTATAGGCGATATGCAAACTTTCCCATATATTAAAAACTTATGTTTTATTCCTACTGATGACAATGTGAAACCTTTCTATGCAGAAAATTTCACTAATAGAAATATTTGTGATTTCTACGCAGAAAAAAGTTATATACACCGCAAGTCAAAAAAACAGTTGAAAAACGAACAGTTCAATGGCGGTATTAAACCTGTATTGACAGAAAAAGATAGCACAGAAGCATTACTATATGCATTTCGCGACTTTGTTCCAGATAGCTTAAGAAACACAGACGGTTCAGGTTATCTTGATTGTGAAATACTTCAAGCTATGCGTATTGAATCAGCTGCTGTAAGAGACTCTGTTGTTATTCCTGGCATTCAAATTCCAGCTGGAACATCACAGATTTTCTCTGAAATGTTAATAAAAAAATATAAAAACGAAGATGGTGCCTCTATTGACGAGGATTTTTCAACAGTTGCAAATGTAGATATGCCTATCAAGTTAAAATTCAACACAGGAGAAATCGTTGATTTGGCAAGAGACACCATGAAAATGATCTGGACAAAATACAAAGGCGTGGTTAATGTTCCTGCAGGAGCAACCAAGGTAGATTTAATTTTCTCTCCTATGTCTGTCGGTTATTTGGTTGACGAAATCATCCTTTCATCTACGGCTTTCGTTAATGTAAAAGACTTCTTAGAAGAAAATAATCATTTCGAAATCATCTCTTATGTAGATGCTAATGGAAATATCGTCGTTCTTAACGGTGAGTTGCAAGCTGTCTATAATATGAACGGTCGTCCTGCTACAAAAAATGACAAGGTGGTCGTTATTGTAGTAAAAAATGAAAAAGGTCAGCTCTCTTCAAAACTTATGTTGAGAAAGTAATAAGGAACAATAATCTATAATATGAATAGAAAGCCCTGAGGTTCTTCCTCAGGGCTTTTTTATGCTCTGTGATTTCATGATTTTATTTTCGTTTCCTTTGAGACGATGTTGCACATCGTCTCACCGTATCCCACCGACAAACCGCATGATACTCAAAAATCAACCAGCACTGAAGTTTATACCCCACATTTCATGCAAATTTTTGTTTGTGTGTTGAATTTATAGAACTCACCTTTACTATTTCTTTTATATTTTATAAATTTGTTTCTTTAGAAATTAAGAAATAAGATGAAGACAGTTTTTATTAAAAATGTGTTGTTGAACGGCACGAAGACCAATATCCGAATCAGTGGAAATCTTTTTTCTGACATTGATCCATTATTAGTCCCCAACGAGAAAGATGAGATAATCGAGGCAGATAATTTTGCTATTGTCCCACCGTTCTATAATGCTCATACTCATGCGGCGATGTCGTTGTTAAGAGGCTATGCCGATGATATGGCTCTTTTCCCTTGGTTGAATGATTATATATGGCCTTTTGAGGCAAAAATGACAGCCGATGATATCTATATTGGTACTCGGTTGGCTATATTGGAAATGATAAAATCGGGTACCGTATTCTACAATGATATGTACTGGATGATGGATTCTGTATGGAAAGCTACAGAAGAGATGGGTATCCGCGCATGTTTGGGCGTGTCGTTTATGGATTTTCTGGGCGAGGAGAAGATCCAAAAGAGTTTTGATCTGGTAGAAGAGTATCTGCATAAATCTCCTATGATCCAGATGTCTGTTGCCCCTCATGCTCCTTACACGGTAAGTGATAAGTTATGGATCCGTTGTGCAGACTTTGCTAAGGAACATCATACGATTATGCATTTTCATCTGTCGGAAACAGAGAAAGAGGTAAAGGATTGTGTGGCAGAGCATGGAATGACGCCTGTTCGTTGGTTGGATAGCTTAGGAGTCTTAGGACCTAATTGCATAGCTGCCCATGTGGTACATGTGGACGAGGAAGAGATTCAGATATTAAAGAAGAGAGGCGTTGCCATAGCTCATAATCCTGTGTCGAATATGAAGTTGTCTTCTGGATTCTTTAAATCTGCCTTGATGGAACAATCCTCCAGTAATGTGTTGATTGGTACGGATGGTTGCTCTTCTAATAATAATCTTGATATGATAGAGGAGAGTAAATTCGCGGCTATGATTGCTAAATGTAACTATGGTCCTGAAACACTTCCAGTCAATACAGTGATTGATTGGTCTGTGAAGAATGGTCCGAAGGTGTTTGGCTTGAACGGAGGAGAGATCGCTGTTGGTAAGTTGGCCGATGCCCTGTTGATTAATATGGATAACGAACGATTTGTGCCGAACTTTAATTTTAACTCTAATTGGATTTATGCTTCCAGTTGTGAAGCAATCGATACGATGATATGCAACGGAAAGATTGTGATGAGAAATCGTCATGTGAATGGAGAGGAAGAGATAATATCATCGGCTAAACAGTGTGCAAAGAAATGGATGTGAAATAATTATAGTTTAAAAAATAGAGATACAATATGATTAAAAAATATGATTTTTTAGTAATCGGTTCTGGTATTGCCGGAATGAGTTTTGCGCTGAAGGTGGCGCACAAGGGTAAAGTTGCCATCATGTGTAAAACACAGATGGAGGAGGCGAATACTCATTATGCACAAGGAGGGGTTGCTGCGGTGACGAAACCTACTGATAATTTTGAAGATCATGTGGTGGATACGTTGATTGCTGGTGATGGAATCTGTAATGAAAAGGTGGTTCGTAAGGTAGTAGAAGGTGCTCCTGCTCAGATTAAACAGTTGGTGGAGTGGGGTGTCGATTTCGATAAGAATGCCAGTGGCGAATTTGATCTACATAAAGAGGGTGGTCACTCCGATTTCCGTATCTTACATCACAAGGATAATACGGGTGAAGAGATCCAAGACAGTTTGATTCAGACAGTAAAGAATCATCCTAATATTGATGTATATGACCAACATTTTGCTATTGAAATCATCACACAACATCATCTTGGTCAGGTGGTTAAACATACAACTCCTAACATTGAGTGTTATGGCGCTTATGTGTTGGATATCCGTACGAATCACGTTCATACCTTTTTGTCAAAGGTTACCATGATTGCAACTGGTGGTATCGGAAATATTTATCAGACGACAACCAATCCGCCAGTAGCTACGGGTGATGGTATCTCTATGGTTTACCGTGCGAAGGGCTTGGTGCAGGATATGGAGTTCGTTCAGTTCCATCCTACTGCTTTGTATCATCTAGGTGATCGTCCATCATTCTTGATTACTGAAGCCATGCGTGGATATGGTGGAATCTTACGGAATAAGAAAGGGGAAGCCTTTATGGAGAGATACGATTCCAGAGGTTCCTTGGCACCTCGAGATGTAGTGGCTCGTTCGATCGATAATGAGATGAAAAAGACGGGTGATGAGTGTGTGTTCTTGGATGTGACACACAAGGATCCGGATGTGACCCGCCGTGAGTATCCTACCATCTACAATAAATGTATGTCTTATGGCATTGATATAACAAAAGAGTATATTCCTGTTGCACCTGCAGCACACTATTTCTGTGGTGGAATCAAGGTGGATGAGAATGCTCGTACCTCTATCAATCGTTTATATGCGGCTGGTGAGTGCTCATGTACAGGTTTGCACGGAGCAAATCGATTGGCTTCCAACTCGTTGATTGAAGCAATCGTCTATGCTGATTCGGCTGCGAAGGATGCTTTGCAATTGTTGCCTTCTCTTTCTTGGAATGATAATATACCTGAGTGGAATGACGAGGGAACATCATTGAATGAAGAGATGGTGTTGATCACACAGAGTGAAAAAGAGGTGAATCAGATCATGCAAAACTATGTGGGTATCGTCCGTTCTAATTTACGATTGAAGAGAGCGTATGATCGTTTGGAATTGTTGTACAAGGAGACGGAAAATCTATTCAGACGCTCTGTTGTCTCTAAGGAACTTTGTGAGCTACGTAATATCATCAACACGGCTTATTTGGTGATTACAGCTGCTCAATCTCGCAAGGAGAGTCGTGGATTACATTACACAATCGATTATCCTGAAAAGAATGAACATTTAAGCTTGTATGATACAGACGCATTAAAGAAACGTCAGGAAGGCAAAATAAAGGCTTAAAAGTGTATAGTGATATTTATAATGAGGGTGTGTCAATTGATGCACCCTCATTCCTTTTATGTGAGTAGAGAAGGTTTTTTTCTATAAATAGAATGCCTCTGTTAGCTTTTTGTACTCTTCAGAGTATTGATGTCTTCCGAATGCTTCGATAATAAGAGACTGAGGCTCAAAATCGATTTTTCTGTGTTGAAACTCAGCCATGAATCGTTTGGGTTGGGAGTGGGGTGTGGAATAGATGATTGTCTCCCGACAGGGATATAGTTGTTCGGCTTCTGCCAGTTGGTAGAAGGTCTCTTTTTCAGAAAATGGAAGGATGATTGAAAATGATCCGTCTTTCTGTAGATAATGGTTCACGCCGGCTAACAGGTCACGATAAGAGAGGGTCTCGGTGTGCCTTGCCGTTGTTCTTTTTTGTTCAGGTGATTTCAAGGCTTGATTGAAATAGGGTGGGTTGCTGACGATATGGTCAAAAGAGGCGTCAATGGTGAAATCTTGAAGAGCACTGTTGACGACGGTTATTCTATCTTTCCATTTTGAGGCGGCAATATTCTCGGATGCCTGCTGTGATGCCTCCTCATCTATCTCGATGGCTGTGATGTCTGCTAGGCATCGTTGAGCCAGCATGAGGGAGATAAGGCCTGTGCCAGTTCCAATGTCCAAAATAGAATGGGCAGACGAAACATCTGCCCATGCGCCCAATAATACACCATCGGTACCGACTTTCATGGCACAGCGGTCTTGGTATATTGTGAATTGTTTAAATTTAAAATATGGATTCGACATTCGATTAATGAATACCGTATTTAAGTTTAAGTTTTGTCAGCACCTTTTTCGTGTCGAGCGTGAAGTCATTTTGCATGATCCATCCGTAGTATCCAGGATCGGTCAATAACACCTCTGCAACAGCTCTTCCTTTGTATTTGCCGAAGTTAATGATCTCTTCATTCTTATCATTATAAATAAATCGGCCTGCAAAATCTACATTGTTGTTATGAGCTGAGTATTCAGAAAGGAAATCTATATCGTTTTTCAAATCTGGATAGCGGTCAAGCTGAGCTTTCAACACCTCGTATGTAGCTGTTATATCAGCTTCTGCACCGTGGGCGCCTTCTAGTTCTTTATCGCAGTAGAATCTGTAGGCGGCGGTTAAGGTCCGTTGTTCCTTCTTGTTGAAGATGACCTGAGCGTCAACAAATTTGCATTTGCGCAGATCTATGTCGATATCAGAACGGAGGAATTCTTCTGCTAACAGCGGAATATCAAAACGGTTGGAATTATACCCTCCGAGGTCACATCCTTTGATCCAGTTGGCCAGTGATTTACCAATCTCTTTGAAGGTTGGTTTGTCGGCTAAATCCTCGTCTGTGATGTGAGTCAGGTCGCTGACTTCCTTAGGGAGATGCATTTGTTTTCCTTCAGCATCTACGGGTTTCAGTCTTCTTGTTTTTACTTCTTGGTCACCATTAGGCATGATCTTAATGGCAGATATTTCGATAATTCTATCTTTAGCAATGTTTAACCCCGTTGTTTCTAAATCGAAAAAAATAATCGGTTTTTTTAAATTTAATTCCATAGATATGAGTAAAAAAAGAAGAAGCGCATAGTAGGATGCGCTTCAATATAATAAAGGATTATCAATCTGGTAATTGCATTGGCATAAGCAACATCAATACATCTTCCGTTTCACTTTGTTCTAGTGGAAGGATCAATCCGGCACGAACTGGATCAGAGAGTTCCAGAATCACATTGTCGGAGTTGATGTTGTTCAGCATATCTACTAATATTGAGCATTTGAATCCGATGCAGATTGGTTCGCCTTCGTAGCTGCAAGCCAATGTTTCTGTAGCGGAGATAGAGAAATCGAAATCTTGTGCAGAGATGATCACCTGACCATTGCCGAATTCAAGTTTCACTAAGTTCGTTGATTGATTAGCATATACTGAGATACGTCTTAATGCCGTAAGGAATGCACTCTTATCGATTGTTGCTTTGTTGTTATTGTTCTGTGGTATTACCGAATTATAGTTTGGATAAACACCTTCAATCAATCGACAAATCATCTGATAATCAGAAAGGGTGAAATAAACATTCTTTGAATCGAAGTCGATCTTCACATCTCCTGATTCTTTTGGAAGAATAGCCTTTAATAGAGAGTAAGGTTTCTTTGGCAGAATAAAGGAAGTGACAGAATCACCCTTAGATGATAACGTCTTTATTTTAACAAGTTTATGACCATCAGTTGCCACGAAAGTGACGTTTTCTGTTGTTATGTCAAAATAGATACCGCCCATGACAGGTCTCATCTCATCATCGCTGGTAGCAAATGAAGTCGCTGTGATACCTTTGTTCAGAACATTTGCAGGTACTGTGATTGAAGAGTGAGCATCTTCTAGTGTTCTCATTCTTGGGAATTCGTCAGCATTCAATCCGATGAAGTTATAAACACCAGAGCCTGATTTGATGGTCATGGCATAGTTGTCATCGTTGATATTGAATGTCAGAGGTTCATCTGCAAATTCTTTTAGCGTATCCAATAATATTTTAGCAGAGAGAGCAACAACACCGCTTCCCTCAGATTGATTTAATTCGATGGTTGTCATTAAGGTAGTTTCCATATCAGCTGCCGTGATGGTTAACACTCCGTCATGCAGATTAAACAGAAAATTATCTAGGATAGGAAGAGCGTTTTTTGAATTGATTACGCGGCTAATTGTTTGAAGGTGTGTCAATAAATTGGCACTTGAAACTGAAAAATTCATATTGTATTTCTAATTTTTAGTTATCTATTATGTATGTTTTTGCAAATATAATAAAAAAAGTTTCAATCATTTGCAATGCTTTCGTGTTGTTTATTAACAGAGATATTGGTCGTGTATTTTTTCTTTCGGATGAAATAGAATACGCCGCCGTAAACTAAAACAATGAGAAGGGGCAGCAACAGATTTGTGACTTGCCAGAATCTTCGTTGTCCGATGATTGCAGGCTTATTAAGCAGTCGAAGTTGAATTTCACGAGAGCGTAGATTCAACCATCCATCGTCATCTGTCAGATAGTTTACTGCATTGAGAAGGAACTCACTGTTACCGAACTTTTGGTTGATGTATCGGTCATACCCTAACGGTAGTATATTGGCATTCGCTCCTGTTCCTTGTATGTCGTTTCGAATCACATCCCCGTCGGCAACAACAATCATCTTGGTGGGTTTGCTTTCTGTTATGATTGGGGATGCATTGGTGATTCCGGCTGGTGTCATTCGGTTGGTGAATACCGAAGGGAAGACTCCTTCCAAAATAGCTGCTACAATTGCATTCTGCGTGTTGAAATAGTATCCATTTCGTTCTATGTTGATAACATCCATGCTTACGATGGAAGGGATATTCTGAATGTGTGTTCCCGTGGATGTAATCAGCAAAGGTGTTTTTTTAATCTTCTCATTATCATTGTTTACAAAGTTGATGGAACTGACAAATTCTGATTTGACAGGTGCAATATTCTTTGAGATTGGATGAGTCGGAATGGTTAACAGCAGTGGTGAATAATACCACGACATAAGTTCATATTTAGGTGCGTCTCCTTCGCGGGATACGTTAACAGGAATCATGCTACATTGTACATCTTGAACTAGGTTCGCATTGATTCGGAAGCCATATTTGAAAAGCTGGTCTGTCAGGTTGAGATCGTTTTCAATTCCAATGGTCTGTGAGGCAGTAGAGAGACTGTCTAGCGAGATGCGCGTACCATCTAACAACCATAGGATTCGTCCGCCCTGCATGATGTATTGATCGAGGATGAATTTATCTTTTTCGGAGAACTTGTCGATTGGAGCTGCTATGATAACAGCCTCATAGTCATTTAGTTCGTTTGTGTTTCCTGAAAGAGTACCTCGGTCCACCTGATAATAATGGCTCAGTGTTTGCGTGAAATCATACACGAGCGGTTCAGGGTATTCATTATGTCCCTCCAAGAAAGCCACCTTCGGTGTGTGGGTGGAGGTGATGATTCTAAGGACATCTGTTATCTCATATTCGAGAGACTCGATGGAGATGTTTAGATTCTCCTCACCGGAGTTGTTCGGAATGTTTTTTAGTAGGTTGACAGTCTTGGTTTTGTTGTTGTAAGTGATTTCAGCCCAAGGATATACAATCTTTTGTCGAGACTCCCCTTCTTTGTTGCCATCATAAACAACGATGCCACGCATCCCTTTCTTTTCAAGCTCTTCGTATTTCTTTTGTCGTTCTTCCTTTGTCGCTCCGGCAGAAGGATTAACAAATTCGTATTGTATTTTCTTGCTACTGTATGCATCGAACTCGTCCAGCAGTTCTTTTGTGGCTTTTCGCAAGCGGAGGAAACCTGAATTTAAATCTCCGTCAAGATAGATGGTGACATTCATCTCTTCGTTCAGGTTCTTCAATAAATGTTTGGTATTGTCGGATAGACTATATCTTTTCTCAGAGGTCAAGTCCCATCTGAAAAAGAATTTCTCGGATAGAAAATAGGCTAAAATAACGATGCCTATGAATGAAACAATATGTAATGCTTTCTTTTTCATTTCCATTCCAATGTTTCGATAAGTTGAATAATATCTTCTCGGATGTAGTTCACTACGGGAGCAATCGAGTCTTTGTTAGGATTGGCATTGAAATAGAGCGCTCCACGGAGGAAGTGTTTGGTGCTATCTGACATGACAAACTGAATGTTAGAAGCCGTGTTGCCCTTCAGTTCGTATAGAATGCCATAGACATTATGCTCGTCGTTTTGATATACTTGTTCGGTGATAGCATCGGCTTTGACGGTGTGTGGTTTATAAACCAACCGACGTGTATCCTCAGCTATGTTTTGAAAGTTATTGTGCAAGGTAAGGTATGTACAATATATCTTAGCATTGTGTTGAGGATAATAGATATTGAATCCGATAGAATCAGGATGAATGGCTTTCACTTGAATTGTGGATACATTGCTTGGATACTGAAATTGATAAGGAACACTATCATTTGAGTAGTTTGTATATTCCTTGTCTGCCAGTTCTATTCTGAAATATCCTCTTGGCTTTGGTATCGTGTCACTACAAGAAAAGAAAGTGACAAGTGAAAGGATAGCCAATATGCTGATTCTAAGTAGTTTCATGATTTTTTGTTTTTTAAAGTCAGTTTTAACTCTTTTATTCTTCGTTTATCTTCGGAAACGATTTCGAAGATATAGTCACCTACTTCAATGATCTCTCCTTTCGTCGGAATATATCCCTTCAGTTCTAGGACAAGTCCTGCCAATGTATCGGCATCTCCTTCAAGAGGTTCAAAGACCTCCTTCTCGACGGAGTCGATGCGATAGAAATCAGAGAGGAGCAGCTTTCCATCCAATAGATAGGTGTTTTCATCCAGTTGGGTGATTTGTTTTTCTTCTTCGTCATGTTCATCGCAGATATCCCCTACAATCACTTCGATGATGTCTTCCATCGTTACGATACCGGAGGTGCCTCCAAATTCGTCCACCACAATGGCCATGTGGATATGTTTTTGTTGAAACTCCTTGAAGAGGTCATCTATCTTTTTCGTTTCAGGTACAAAATAAGCCTCTCGGATGAAGTTTTGCCATTGGAAATCTTTTTTCTGATCGGTATATTGAAGGAAATCTTTAATAAATAAGATACCTTTTACGTAGTCGATACTCTCATCATAGACGGGTAGTCTGGAGTATTCTGACTCACGAATGATCTTCAAGACGGTTTCAAAGTCGCTTTTATAATCAATATCCACAATATCCACACGTGGTTGCATGATTTCTCCCACGCTGGTTTTACCAAAGTTCACGACTCCTCGTAATATCTCCTTTTCGTCAGATGAGTCTGCATCTCCCATGTGAAGCGATTCAGATATATCATCTATTGCGACACTGCGGAGGGTTCTTGATTCTAGTCTTCGTTCGATGATATCCGTAGAGTGGATGACAAGATGAATAAGCGGTTTGAAGATAAAAGCAAAGATGCTGATGATCCGCGCGCCTTTGCAAATCGTATAAGGATTTGCTTTTGTCACCATTCTCTGTGGAATCAGTTCAGCAAAGATGAAGAGGAGAATGTATAACAATAATATGATAATGAAATAGATCCATCCATTGGGCAATCCAGTGGCAGAAAACAACTGGAACAACGAAAGAGAAGAGAGAACAATCGCAATGATAATAGAGAAATAACGTGCAATGATGATGCTCCCTAATGTGTCTAATGGGTTTTCCGAAAGCGCTTTAAGCTTGTTGAATTTTGGATCGTCGGAAAGCCTTACTTCTGCTACCTCGCTAGCTGAGAGGGAAAAAAATTCCGATTCGAAAAATGAAATGTAGGAAAGTGCGACAAATGAAATGATTGCAGTTAATATGGCAATACTTAGTAATAGATAAGAACACATAGGTTCTTGAAAAAGAAAATCGATTGAGTTTAAAAGAGGAATATCCAATGACGTATAGTTTTGTTAAACATACAAGGACGGAATTTTTCCGTCCTTGCAAATATAGAAAATATTCTTGATATTCTTGTGTGTCTGCGAAATAATTGAACAGACAGACAAGCGGATTTCCTTTTTAAAAAGGAAGGTCATCTTCTTGTGCATCAGGCAATGGCGCAACAGGTGGTTGAGCTGGTTGCACTGTATTGTTTGGTGTTGACGTCGAAAGTGGGGGTACACCTCCATCCGGACGTTTTCCTAATAATTCCACTTGATCGGCTATCACTTCTGTTGTGTAACGAGTGATATTGTTTTGATCTGTCCAAGAGCGTGTCCGTAGTTTCCCTTCTATGTATAGGGAAGTGCCTTTCCGAATATATCCTTCGGCTATTTTGGCCAGACCTCGCCATACTACAATGTTGTGCCATTCTGTTCGCTCGGGAACTTCTGAGCCATCTTGACGTTTGAATCCTCGTTCGGTAGTAGCTAGAGGAAAACTTGCAACAGGAACATCTTTTTCAACATACCTAACGTCGGGGTCTTTCCCCACGTTGCCAACTAAAATTACTTTATTAACAGACATAGATTATTATTTAAAAAGTTTGTAATTAATTATCGTTACAAATGTAAAAAAAATTAGTTTATTCTCACCAATCATATTGCAGGAAATTTTATCTGAATGGCACGGAAACTTCATTTATCTTTCCTTGCATAGGTGAAAACACTTGCGTTTGGGCTATATCTGTCAAGGCCTTTCAGCCCAATTCACGCTACGCCTCTTCTTCACTATTTAAATACCAGATATGGGTTTCTGTCTCGTACCCCATTTGTTGGAGTAAATGTGCATATTCATCCACTTGTTTTTGATATCTCTTATGGTTACTTTCTGTTTCTTTACCTGTCTTGAAGTCAATAATAATCATTTTGTTCCCTTCCTGAATCACACGGTCTGGGCGACTGATTTTTACCCTTCCTGTTTGGTTGTCGCGAGACAGAATAGAACATTCCTTGTATAGCTTCAATCCCTCCCGAAACCAATCGTGATGTTGTTGAATCTTCTCTGCGGCATATTCAATCAGCTCCTGTTTCTCTTTCTCGGAGGATATGAGTCCTTCGACAAGTAGTTGCTGAACGGAGTGAACAATATCCTTTTTGGTATTAATGTTCGAGAACAGATAGTGTAGCAGCAGTCCTTTTTTTATGGCCTCTGATTGCGTTGTCTCTGCTTCAATGATTCCTTCGATGAATTCAGTTGCTTTGTTGGAGTTTCTGAATCTGGCTGTTCTCCTGTTGGTATGAAAAATCGCTTCGATAGGATGCGGTTTTTCTTTGAACGGATTGGTGGATCTGACAAGGACCGTTTTCTCTGATGACGGTAGTAAGGTGCCAATTTTATAATGGCAGTTGACGACTGATTCATCGGATTCTTGTGACACTATTGTAAGGTTAGGTCGCAATATATCTTCCAATAGCGAAGAGCAGGTGGATGGAATCGATTCTTCCTCCTCTTTCTTCTTCTCCTCTTTTTTCCTGCAGAGCACAATCAGATTGTTTACGGCACGTGTGAAAGCGACATAAAGCAAATTGATGTTATCTACCAGTTGTTGTATGGTCTCTTCTTCGTATGCATCAGAGAAGACGGAGTCCTTAAGCACTTCTTGATAGGTAACAGGTAAGATCGGAAGCTGATTATAAGGCGGTGTCAGATGCGCCGTTTTGCACCAAAGAAGATCTTTTTGGGAGTCAGATCCATACAAGTTCCAGTCGCAGTATGGAATGATTACGGTATGAAACTCTAATCCTTTTGATTTGTGTATGGTCATGATATGAATTCCTTTGGCATTGTCGGCTAATGGAATCTTTTGTTTCTTTAAATAGTTCTCCCAATAATCGATGAAACGTCTTAGATCAGGAGATTTGCGGGTGATGAATTCGTTCAGATAATCAAAGAAGGTTGTAAGGAAAGAGGTTTGGTCTGGCATCTCATCCAAGTGGAGAATCCGACATAGCTCTTCGACCATTTCATATAATGGAATATTCTTCAGTGTCTGAATCTTTGATTTCAACAACACATAATCCTCTTCTTCTTTGTAATTCAAGTTGGCGAAGGAGAAATCCCTCGCTTTTAATTGAGAATATAATTCAATCATGTGAATATCATCATCGGGCTGAATTGCCACTCTCATGGCGTTGATGATCATGGTAAGGGCTGTGGAGGATTCAAAGAGATAAGCTTCATCAGAGATGATGTCGTAGCAGAATCCTTTTTGTTGGATTTCCTCTTTATGTGTATCTCTATAGTGAGCAAAATACTCGGCTATCTTAGTTATGTGTTTGGTCTTTTTACATAAGATAGTTATGTCAGAGGCTTTGATGCCCTGCTCTTGAAGCTCTGTTACCCATTCTACAACACGTTGAAGCATCCACTCCTCGTTTTCTTCTTTGTCCTTCGATGTGTTAAGGAACTCAACAGCAACGGATCCTTTCCCTTTGTTTTCTTCCCTAGGACAGTTTTGCTTTGCTCCCTGATATATGGTGTTTAGCGATTTTAATAAGGCATGTCCATCGAAAAGTGATAAGAATGGAGATAGAATAGGGGGATTCTCCGTGTCCGTCGGAGCAAAGATGGAATTATTGAAATGAATGATGACTTCCTTGCTTCTCCAGTTGTCCTCTGCATTGATGATGTGAGGGGTGATGCCCATAAACTCATTATCCAGGTGACTAATGATTCTCCAGTCTCCATTTCGAAATCGGTAAATCGATTGCTTAGGATCGCCTACAATCAGATTCATATTGTTTTGATCCATGCACTCTTTAAGAAGAGGCTTGAAGTTATGCCATTGTGTTCCACTTGTGTCCTGGAATTCATCAATCATGATGTGTTCGAGATGCGTTCCTATCTTTTCGTATATGAAAGGCGTGTCATCATCCTCGATCATTGACTTTAAAAGAGAAGGGGTGTCGCTCAATAAAAATTGACCTCTTTGTTGGTTGACATTCTTTACCTCATCCGCAATCTCTGTGACGAATCCCAGTAGGCTGAGTTGTTTGTATATGCTGTTGCAGGAGTGAATATGTATGATGCTTTCTTTTCGGATGCTCTCTGTCTCACGCAAGAGTGGGTTTAGCTTCTTTTCGCCCAAGTCAGCAATCTCCTTTTGACGAGGATTCTTCTGGGTTGCCCATTTCTCGGGAGACTCAAGACAATTCATGGCACTCTTTTTAGCCTCTAATGGTTCGTAGGTCTTCTTTTTAATCGAGTTGATGTATGCATAGGCCCCTTTCTCCTTGCTGGCTAAGTCATCCACGGTTAAGCCGTTTTCTTCCAGTATCTTATCGAATTTCAGAGCCATGTCTAAAATTCGTTTCTCATGATATTTCTTCAGTTTGACAATCTCCTTTTTGAAATTCTCCAGTATGAGAGGGTCCCGAAGTTTCTCCTCCAGTTCTTTCTCATTTTCCATGAAGACCTCTCTGAAGATATTTTTACCAATGGTGAACATATCCTTGTCTATTCTCCATTGAGTATTGTTCTCAGTCTTTTCGTTGCTATATTCGTTTATTCTGTCTCGAAGAATAGCATTCGTTTTGAAGTTCTCTTTCATGAGGTCGATGGCATCCGAGAGAACATCATCCGACTCTATTACGATATTGATATAAGCACCGAGACCCAGTTCGTGTGCAAGATTCCGAAGGATGATTTGAAAGAAACTGTCAATGGTACTTATTTGGAAGTGACTATAATCATGCAGAATCTTGAAAAGCGCTTTTTGTGCATTATTTTTAATCTGGTCATCTGTGAAGTAGTTCTCTTGCCCGTTTTCGCTGGCTTCTTTATTTAGTTCCTTTTTCAGATGATTGATCAATCCCGAGTCCAAACCTTTTGCAACAGAATAAAGATCTGCCATGATTCGGGTTTGCATTTCGGTCGTAGCTTTGTTTGTGAACGTAACAGCTAGTATCTTGTCGTAACAGAATGGATTATGGATTAGTAATTTAAGGAATTCCAAGGAAAGTCTATAGGTTTTCCCTGAACCTGCGGAGGCTCTATATAGTTTTAATCTAGGAGATTGCGTGTTTTTATTCATAATTTCGTTTTATTATGCCAAATATACTTTAAATTTGTGTAATTAAATATGTGATATAAAATAATTTTTATGGAAGATAGAGTAGCAAGAGCGGTAGAGCTTTTCAAAAGTGGGTTTAATTGCTCCCAATCAGTTGTGGCAGCATTTGCTGATTTATATGGACTAACAGAAGAGCAGGCATTGAAGGTGTCGGCTTCTTTTGGTGGAGGTATCGGACGTATGCGGGAGACCTGTGGAGCTGCCTGTGGAATGTTCTTATTGGCGGGCTTGCAGTTTGGAACGACCGATCCAAAAGATTCAGAAGGGAAAGGTGAGAATTATCGTATCGTTCAGGAGTTGGCTGAAAAGTTTAAAGGAGAGAATGGGTTCCTGAAGTGTCGTGATTTGTTGGGATTGGACAAGGATGCAAAAGAAAGTCATAAGCCAGCAGAGCGTAATGCAAGCTATTATGCTAAGCGACCATGTGTGCAGATTGTCGAATCAGCTGCTCGTATCTGGGCTGCGAAGTTGCAAGAGATCCAGAAAGGAGAATAATCCTTATTTATATTTATAGAGACATGATATGATAGGCATCGAGACAACTCTTTTTGACTCTTTGCTGAGGGGTTTGATTGTCTATATGGTGGATATCCGTTCCACAAATATCATACATGCCTTTAGATAGAAGTTGCTCCGCTTTTGTTTGCGCTGATGTCCCGTAAGCCCCCCACAGAGAGTGAAGGTTGAGTTGAAACTTAACGCCTTGTTCCTTCAGTCGTATGTAGTCTTTCTCTTTCATGTAGGTATATCGTTCAGGGTGAGCTAGAACCACCCATAAGCCTTCGCTTTTTATGGCATCGATAACAGAGTAGAAATAAGAAGGCGCAGAGAAATAGGAGGTCTCGACAAGAAGATGGTCGGTTCCCAAGGGTAAAAGATCCTTTGCGTTCAGTCTTTCTGTAAATAGCATATCAATCATATATTCTGCTGCCAGATGAAGTTTGATGGATCCGCTGTATGCCTGTTGTAGCGTTGAGAAACGATCTTTTAAGGCAGCGGTGGTATTGGGAATATCTTCCATGATATGCGGTGTGCAGTAAACCTCTTTTACACCCCAGGTTTCATATAGAGATAGGATGGCAAGCGATTCTTCGATGGTTTTTACCCCATCATCCACATTGGGTAGGATATGAGAATGATAATCAATCAGACCGTTGTAAAGAGCAGCTTTTTCAACGGTGACTTTTGAAGAGAAGAAATCCAATACACTCATGCTCGAATAATTAAACTAAATATCAGTGAAGTCTTATAATTTTACCTGCGGGAATGGATTCCCCTTTGGCTTTGTTCATTTTCTTGAGTCGATCCTTTTGAATACCATACAGTTGAGAAATAGACAACCAAGTCTCTCCCTGAGAGACAGTATGTGTATCATAGTCTTTGTTTTTCTTTTTCTTCTCTTCAATGAAAAGGAACTCACCAGCCTTTAAGGTATAGTTGGAAGGGAAGTCATTGATTCTCTTCAGTTCTTCGATGCTCATGCCGAGTTGTTTGGATAGGCTATAGAATGTGTCCCCCTGTTTTATCTGTATGCATTTCACCCCATTTATCTTGTTTCTCTTGACTGCTGGAGCAATGACGACATTCTCTTTGAGAGATCCTTCAGGTGATAATTTACCTTTGAGAAGAGAGTAATCTTCAGCTTCTTTTTTAGAGAGATATTTCTCTGGGTTCTTATCGTATTCCGATAGATTATTTTGTTCGATAATCTCAATGAGCAGCGAAGGATATTTAGGGTTGGTAGCATAGCCGGCAGCTTTTAATCCTTTCGCCCATCCCTTATAATCCGTTGTTTTAAGTTTAAAGAGATCAGCATATCGACTTTTAGTAAGAAAGATCGAATGGTCGCGAAATGATTCATCGGCATGAAGATAACAGCGGAAACAATCATTCTTCTTGTCATCATCTTTATAATATTTTTTGCCGGAATAGTCGCCCGAACACTTGATACCAAAGTGGTTATTGGCTTTGACTGCCAAATCGCTTTTCCCGCTGGCCGATTCTAAGATTCCCTGTGCCAATGTGATGCTGGCAGGGATTTTGTATTGATACATCTCACGAATGGCCGTTTTGTGGTATTTTTTTATGTAGGCAGTTGTTTCAGCAGATTGATACGATTGTGCGTGTGTGTAACAGCAAAGAGTTAACAGTAAAAGTAATTGAGTAAAATATCTCATAAAACAATGAATTATATTGTGTTTACATTATGCGATTATTCCTAATGAAGAAACAGCATCTAAAAAAATCTTCTATCTGCAAATATATAATTTTAGGATAAAGTTCGGACGTTCAATTAAAAAAAAGAAATTATTAAAGCTCTATTTGTTTTCGTTATAGAAAAAAAGTGTAACTTTGCACCCAATTAACAAAATGTGAATTAGGAAATAAAGAATTGAATTAGAGACATGTCTGTATATCATAACATATTCAAAAATGAGGAAGGAGAGACAAGTTTTTTCAATTTTTTTATTTTTTAGTGTTGGCGGTGGTTTTTCCCCGCTTTTTTTATGTTTTAGAAGTAATATTTAAGAGATTATATATATGAAGTCACAGAAAGTTAAAAAGGTAATTTTGCTTGGTTCAGGAGCTTTGAAGATTGGACAAGCCGGAGAGTTTGACTACTCTGGTTCTCAGGCTCTGAAGGCAATGCGCGAGGAAGGTATTTCCACAGTATTGATTAATCCTAATATCGCAACCATTCAAACTTCGGATGGAGTTGCTGATAAGGTTTATTTCTTGCCAATCACTCCTTATTTTGTGGAAGAGGTGATCAAGAAAGAACAACCAGACGGAATCTTATTGGCTTTTGGTGGACAAACAGCCTTGAACTGTGGTACTGAATTGTATGTTTCTGGTATTTTGGAGAAATATGGCGTTCAAGTATTAGGTACTTCAGTCGATGCAATTATGATTACTGAGGATCGTGACTTGTTTGTTAAGAAGTTGAGTGAGATCCAAGCAAAGACTCCAGTCTCTCAGGCTGTAGAAAATATGGAGGATGCGTTGGCCGTTGCTCATCGTATCGGATTCCCTGTAATGGTTCGTTCTGCTTATGCATTAGGCGGTCTTGGTTCTGGTATTTGTACGAACGAGCAAGAATTCAAGGATTTGTGCGAGAGTGCGTTGACACATTCAAAACAGATCTTGGTAGAAGAGTCATTGAAAGGATGGAAAGAGATAGAATTTGAGGTGATTCGTGATAAAAACGATCATTGCTTCACAGTAGTTCCAATGGAGAACTTTGATCCATTAGGAATCCATACAGGTGAAAGTATTGTTGTGGCACCGATTATCTCATTGACACAAGAGCAAATCAATTTGCTTCAAGAGATCTCTAAGAGAGTTGTTCGTCATATCGGTATCGTAGGTGAGTGTAACATCCAGTTTGCATTCAATGCTGAAACCAATGATTACCGTATCATTGAGATCAATGCTCGTTTGAGCCGTTCTTCAGCATTGGCTTCAAAAGCTTCTGGTTATCCATTGGCATTTGTTGCCGCTAAGTTGGCATTGGGTTATTCATTGGATCAGATAGGTGAGATGGGTACTCCTAATTCAGCTTATGTTGCACCTTCTGTTGATTATATCATTGTGAAGATCCCTCGCTGGGATTTGACGAAGTTCGTTGGTGTTGACCGAGAAATCAACTCCTCAATGAAGTCTGTCGGTGAGATCATGTCTATCGGTAAATCATTTGAGGAGATCATCCAAAAGGGTCTTCGTATGATTGGTCAAGGTATGCATGGATTCGTAGGCAACCGTGATTTGGAATTTGATGATCTAGATAAGGAATTGTCTCATCCAACTGATTTGCGTATTTTCGCTATCGCAGCAGCTTTGGAGAAGGGCTATAGCATAGAAAAGATTGTGGACTTGACCAAGATCGATAAATGGTTCATTGGCAAGTTGAAAAATATTGTTGATTATACAAAGGTGTTGGGTAAATACAATAAGATTGAAGATATCCCAGCAGATGTGATGAAAGAGGCTAAACGCTTAGGATTCTCTGACTTCCAGATAGCTCGTTATTCTGAAAATCCTCAGAACAATATGGAGAAAGAGATTCTTCGTGTAAGAGCACTTAGAAAGAAACAAGCAATTACTCCTGTTGTACGTCGTATCAATACAGTTGCCTCTGAACATCCAGAGTTAACCAATTATTTATATATGACATATGGAGCAGACGAACATAGCATTGATTATTCTTACCGTAATGATAAGAACATCGTTGTGTTAGGCTCTGGTGCATATAGAATCGGTTCGTCAGTAGAGTTTGACTGGTGTTCTGTCAATGCCGTACAGACTGCTCGTAAATTGGGTTATAAATCAATTATGATCAACTATAATCCAGAGACGGTTTCTACCGACTATGACATGTGCGACAGATTGTATTTTGATGAATTGAGCTTTGAGCGTGTCTTGGATGTGATCGACTTGGAAAATCCTAAGGGTGTGATAGTATCAGTAGGAGGTCAGATTCCGAATAATTTGGCAATGAAGTTATATCGTCAGAATGTTCCTATCTTAGGAACCTCACCAGTATCCATCGACCGTGCAGAAAACCGTCATAAGTTCTCTGCTATGTTGGATCAATTGGGTATTGACCAACCACGTTGGGGTGAGTTGACCAGCTCTGAGGATATTGACAATTTCATCAATGAAGTAGGATTCCCTGTATTGATTCGTCCTTCATACGTTCTTTCAGGTGCTGCCATGAATGTATGTTATAATCGTGAGCAGATGGATACCTTCTTGAAGATGGCTGCTAAGGTATCAAAAGAATATCCAGTCGTTGTTTCTTCCTTCTTGCAGAATGCAAAAGAGGTGGAATTTGATGCAGTGGCTAAGAATGGTGAGATCATTGAATATGCTATCTCAGAACACGTTGAATTTGCTGGAGTTCACTCAGGAGATGCAACATTGGTATTCCCTGCACAAAAATTGTATTTGGAGACTGTCCGTCAAATAAAGAAGGTAAGTAAGAAGATCGCAAAAGAATTGAATATCAGCGGTCCATTCAATATCCAATATTTGGCAAAGGATAATGCAGTGAAGGTGATCGAGTGTAACTTGCGTTCATCTCGTAGTTTCCCATTCGTATCAAAGATATTGAAGAGAAACTTCATTGAGACAGCTACGAAGATCATGTTGGATGTTCCAGTAGAGAAACCAGACTCATCAACCTTTGATATTGAATATGTAGGTGTGAAAGCATCACAATTCTCATTTGCACGACTACACAAGGCAGATCCAATCTTAGGTGTTGATATGTCATCTACAGGTGAGGTAGGATGCTTAGGAGCAGACTTTGATGAGGCATTGATCAACTCCTTAATCTCAGTAGGCTATTATGTACCACAAAAAGGTATCTTAGTATCTTCAGGAGATATACGAGGAAAAGTTGATTTGTTGGATTCATGTAAGTTGTTGAGTTCACATGGATATAAGATCTATGCAACAGAGGGGACAAGAAACTTCTTGGTAGAGCATGGTGTTGAGGCTACAGCAGTAAGCTGGCCAGATGAGAACAATCATAATGTCAATATCATTTCCTTGTTGCAAGAGCACATGGTTGATTTGGTTATCAATATACCAAAGAATCATACTAGAAGAGAGTTAACAAATGGATATAAGATACGTCGTTCAGCTATTGATCACAATATTCCTTTGATGACGAATGCAAGATTAGCAAGTGCTTTCATCAAAGCATTCTGTGAAAAGGATATGAAGGAGATTCAAATCAAGAGTTGGCAAGAGTATTAATTTTATTTCTTCAAAAAGTATAAGGTGTCTTCTTCGGAAGATACCTTATTTAGTGACTCAAAAAGGTTGTTTTTGAGGAAGATAGATGTTTGTTATCTGAAATAGTAGTTATTTGTTGGTGTAGAATGATGGTTTATTCGAAAATTTAACTTATTTTTGCTTTCGCTATAAAAATGTGGATATGGATTGTAGAGTAAGCGTATGTATCCCGACTTTTAATGGGGGGGAACACATACGAAGACAGATGGAAACAATATTAAGTCAGTTGGGAGAAAACGATGAGGTGATAATTTCCGATGATTCTTCGACGGATGATACATTATCCATAATAGAGTCTTTTCAGGATTCTAGGATAAAAGTGTTTCGGGATAATACATTTTATAGTCCTATATTCAACATGGAAAATGCTTTAAAGCATGCGAGTGGAGAATATATATTTATGGCGGATCAAGATGATGTTTGGATGGAAGGAAAAGTCGATAGTATGTTGTCAGTGTTAAGCTCTTACGATTTGGTCGTATCCGACTGTGTGGTGGTAGATGAAAACGAAAATGTTATGCATCCTTCGTTGTTTCGTGTGCTTAATTCTGGTAAAGGGTTCATGAAAAACATGATTAAAAACACTTATATTGGCTGTTGTATGGCATTTAAGCGAGATGTTTTGTCTTATGTTCTACCTTTTCCTACTAAAATTCCAATGCATGACGGGTGGATTGCGATGAGTGTTGAATACAGAAGAAAAAAGATATTTTTCTTGGACAAACCTTTAATCTTATATCGTAGGCATGGAAGTAATTCATCCACTTGTTCTGAACCTAGTTCAAGATCGTTAAGAGATAAAATAATGGATCGTTGGAATCTATTATTCTCGATTTTAAAATATTCAAAGTAGATATGTACGAAGTTACGGCATCCATAGTGATTTATAAAAATGACTCTGATGAGTTGTTGAAGGTGATACATTCTTTTTTGAATACAGATATGAAGGTTCGTCTGTATCTGATTGATAATTCACCATCTGATGATATTAAGCCTCTTTTACCAAGCGATGATAGAATAGAATATCAGTTCGTTGGTGAAAACTTAGGCTTTGGAAAAGCTCATAATATTGCGTTGAGAAAAATCCAAGGATTGTCTCCATATCATTTGATTTTGAATCCAGATATTTATTTCGAATCAGATGTTGTGGAACAGCTTATTTCGTACATGAACGAAAATACAAATGTAGGTTTAATTACTCCAGATATCTTCTTGCCAACAGGTGAACGGGCCTTCTCTTGCCGTTCTCTTCCTGCTCCTTCTACGTTGATCAAACGTCGTCTCTTCCCTTCTTCTGTGAAGGATGTGTACAAAGATATTGTATATGATCATCCTGTAAGCTCTCCTTGGGTATCCGGTTGCTTTATGATGGTGCGTACTTCTATCTTGGAGAGTGTTGGATTGTTTGACGAGAGATTCTTTATGTATTGTGAGGATGTCGATATTTCAAGAAGAGTACATTCTTGCGGATATGATATTGTTTGCTATCCGTTGGTAAAAGCTGTTCATGCTTCTCACCGTGATTCTGCGCATTCTCTTAAGATGCTTTCAATTCATGTTTTTTCAGCTATCAAGTATTTCAATAAGTGGGGATGGATCTTTGATGATGAACGAGAGAAGATTAATAGCGAAATGGCTGAAAAACTAAAAATAAAATCCTAAGCGGATCTGTCTATATCCACATTATTAGTGTCTAATCTGTTGTCTCTCTTTCTTATCCGTTATGAAATGGATGTGATGGAGGAGATTAGTGTTGTATTGTATTGGGGGTGTTGTAGGCTCCTACCTTTGCGTATTTAATATGATATCGGAATTTAAGGATGATGTATTTGAGTGGAGATTTGAATCCTAGTTTATTGATCATCTTCCACTGTGCAAGATTTGACTTCAATACAGATTTTAGGCTCTTCAGTTTATTTTTCAAATAGAAGTCTTTCTCATTTATGGCTCCTATAACATTGTTTGTATGTTGTCGATAGAGTATTGTCGGTTCATTGATATAGCTCACTGCACCTCCTGCTTTCAGTGAATTTAACAGAATCCATGAGTCATGCATTCTTACTTCATCACAGAATGGCAGAGAACATCGCAAAGCTTCTTGATTGATCATCATTGTACAGCCGGTTGCTGCTGAATGGGCACAAACCATATCGAATGTGGTCAGCAGTGATGGCATGATTTTAGAGTAGTTCCAAAATGAGGAATAGATAGGATTGAGTTTCTCATCTACGATTTGTAAATCAGTATAAACGACAAGCGGTTTTCCTTGGTTCTCTTCCTCCAATTCAGTCATTTTCTTTCTTGTCCATTCAATCTTCTTTGGTAACCACACGTCGTCCTGATCACATAGCATTATGTATTGAGTCTGACATAGCTTCAATAGTTGTTCATAAGAACGTATAACACCTAGATTCTCATTAGAAGGGATTTGTATGATCTTTTCAGGGTATTTTTCGGTGTAATAATGTATCAGTTCAATGGTTTTATCCTTTGAACCGTCGTCACGAATCAGAAGCGTCCAATTTGTGTCTGTTTGAGCCAAAATGGAATCAATCTGTTCGTTTATGTATTTTTCCCCGTTATAGGTGGATAATATGATTGTTATGTTTTCCATTTTATTCATTAATAAAAATTGCAGAGAATGTGGGAAGAATAAATTTCCATTTAGATGGAATGAATAACATTTTAATACTTCGAAGAATCGTTCGTATCTTAAATGCAACAGATATAGAAGTCTTGGTTTCTTTCGCAAATTTTGCGCAAGCTTTCATATAATCTGTGTATCGTTCTAGTCCCATCTCATTTAATGAGAGTATAGAGAGCTCATGTTCAATTTCCACATTGATAGGCTGTACTTTCCAACCTTTTATGTAGAGTTGGTAAAAATACATAAAATCCATACAATCCAACGTAAATTCGGGAGAAAAACCACCAATGTCTGTAATTGCTTCTGTTCGTAGGACTGTACAGGAGTTGATTCCACTCAGATATTTATGTGCTGATAATTTACCTGAATAGGGTTTGATTCGACCAAATGGTCCGGCAAAGGATGAATATTCGCTAGGAGAAATATGTGTTCCTTTGTGAGAGGTATGTGGCACTAAAGCGGCTACTTTGTCTCCTATGTTAGCGATATGTTCGTTTATTTGTATGAAATACTCTTTGTTTAATTCGCTGTCCTGATCAAGAAGGAGTATCCAATTGAATCCTTCGTTTTGTGCTCTTTTCAATGCTTCGTTATAGGCTCCTAACAGTTTTTGGTTGGATTGGGCGTTGAATGTGACAATGTTGGGGTCATCAATCCCATCAAAAGCATTGGATTCTGGCGAATTGTTATATACAAATAGCTGGTAATCCATGTGCAGCTCATCTATATATTTCTGTAGAGATTGAAAAGATATGCTTTCAACCAGTTTCTGTTTGTATAAAACAAGGACAATGAATATTTTGTTATTACTGTTTGTCATATTGTTGTATCGTCTTCTTATTAAAAGAAAGAAAATTATATTTTTTTTCTAAAAATGGTATAATGAGTAAAAGAATTAATTTCACATTTCCGAAAAAGCAGGTGAAGAACAGATCGGCCGCATATTGCATAATCAGCATATTGACCATTGTTGCATATACCAGGATATAAAAGTTATTTCCTTTTTCTGCCTTTTTATAAATCCATCCGTATGTACAACCCATGATTATAGGGAAGATAATCAGTCCGATGATTCCAAAATCAACATAGAATGGATACATGGCTGTATAGGTGTTGGTTGGGATAGGTTTGATGACCCATTTTAACAATGTGTTAATCGGCTTTATGTCTGAAAGACCTAAATCATAAAAGACAGCATATACAAACCGAAAGGTGTTTTCACCGAAATGTTCTGCCGAGCAGGGATGAAGTGAATCAAATGCTGTTAGATTACTTACGATATAATTAAGGAAGAAGCTATTTCCTTCAACATTGGATACTTCGACTGCAGCACGTGCGGCTTGAATTATAAAGAAGAGAGAGAATAGACATAATGCGCCTATGCCTAAATGTTTCAGTGTGATCTTCTTTTTGAAGAACAGTATGGTGCAGGCGAATATAAACATGGAGGAGAAGGTGATCTTCGACATGGTCACTGCACCGAAACAAGAGAAAATCACCGCTATGATAGCTAGTCGCCACCATTTTTTCTTTTCAAAGAACAGAATCTCTAATAGTAATGTAGCTTGCCAGATAACGACAAACCAACCGCCAAAGGGTTTGTTAAATCCACTGCCTTGTCCGATGGCAGCTAATCGTAAATCCCAGGCTAGATTTCCGCTTGTCCCGCAGACTAAAACCACTTTGACAAAATTAATCAGCTCAGGAATCGCAGCGATGGATAGTATCAGATATATATTTCGAATCAAAACACTGGCATCTGTTAGATCAGACTCTCGATAGGTGGCTGATTGCATATAAAGCGAAGAGAAACATAGCCCGCAGATCCATAAGGTGAGGCAGAGGGCGAGGTTATTACTTAGGGCTGGTAGTTTTTGCCCTAAGGTAAGATACAGTAATATACTTGCAAACCACATGAAACCGGTTATTACTGCAGGAGAAAAGACATTCGTTTTGGAACATTTCAATCCTACTAGAATGAAAAATAGACATAATATGGTAAGAAGTATATATATCATCTTGTTTTGTGCGAAAAAGCCTTACAAAGATACTAATTTCTTTGTTTTTCTGTAAGTTTTATAATTTATGACCAAAAAGTTTTGTAGGGCTGTAATAGTCCGGAATGTAAAACATTGATTATGAATAATCCCCAACCGATACAAAGGACAATCAGTTGGCCTATGTATTTAGGTGTCACAATCTTAGCTAATTGAGGAATCAAGAAGATAAGAGAGATGTTGAATAATTCACTGATTCTGAATGCAAATCCTGGTATCTGTCCGAAGAATACAAAGCAACAAGAGGATAAGCAGCACATATTTAGTAGGATGTTAATGTGTTGACATTTCTCTTCCAGCATTTTTTTATAGAAGAAGCAGACAATGATAATAACGTTCTGTAATATGAAGGAGATATTAAAATAATTAATCTTAAAATCGGCTCTGTCTTGAAGAAGGATATAGGCCTTTAGTTTGTATTGATAGAATTCAAAAGGGATGATTTTGATTAAATTCAAGATGTCGAATTGGGTTATGTTGATGATAATGCAGGCGAGAAAGATGGTTCCCCATACCCTCTTGTCGGCTTTTATATCTCTGAAAAAAATGAGTACAAGTGCCATGAAGGCAGATGTATGGAAAAAGGCACCTATAATAATCCAGAGAATGAATTTCCAATATTTCCTGTCGTATAGATCTTTGATACTTAAAAGAACGAATCCAAGGGCTACACCTGCTCTGATTTGTGTCATCTCTTGCAATAGAAAGATATTACAGAAATAGATGAAAAGGGCTAAGAAAGGTAAGTCTGAGGTTCGTCTTATGGCAATTGTTTTTATGGCAACACCTATGATGGCATAGATCGCAAATATGATGATGAAGTTTGTCTTGTCAGAATTCTCTGTCTCTTTTAATACGGTGCAAAGCATAGAATAACTTGCCTCCGTAATAATCTCATCGTTGTATTGTGAAATTGAATTTTTTAGGACGGAGAGGGCCGGTGCTTTGTCGTAAAGTTGTTTATATATTCCATAATCTTTATTAACACTACTGTCTCGCACAATTATTATGAGTGTCATCAATATGGCTGTTAACACATAAAGAATTTTCTGGCTCTTCTCATTGAATCGTATTGAATAGATTGTGATGAGAGTGACAATAATTGCTAATATGTAATATATAACCATTCTAATTCTGAATTATAGTGATTAATTTTTGATAGGCTATCTCTATTGTATATTTCTCTGCTTCTTGTAATCCGTTGGAAGCGATGCTGGTTCGCAATTCATCATCTTTGATAACGTTGATGATGCTTTGTGCCAATCCATCTGCATCTTGTGGTTGAACAAGGAGTGCAGTCTCTCCATCTCTTGCGTATTCTTTATGTCCTGCGATATCGGTACAGACTAATGCGCATCCACATTTCATGGCTTCGGTGCATGGGAGATCCCATCCATCATTTATGCTGGGGGATATATGAATACTGACAGAATTATATAACGCACATAGATCCTTAGGTCTTTGCGTGTAATTAATCCATGCAGGAAGGTCATTTGGACGATTGAATATACCAAACATCTCCACTTGTAGCTGTGGTATTTGCTCTTTTACTAGTTCCAATGCTTTTATGCCCCAGGATGAACCTTTGCATGTTATTGTTGAGTAGAGCATCGATACAGAGGCAGATGGTCTATCTGTTAACTCTTTCTTTTTCTGAAAGTTAGAACTGATGAAGTTTTTTATGACGAGAGGTCTCTTCCCTGTCGCTTCTTCTACTTTGTCTGCCAGGAATTCAGAGATCGCGATGTTGACAGTACCTGTTTGATAGGATTGATGCACATCTTCTTTGGATGCCATCCATGTCTCATATCCTTGTATCAGATTGATTCGCTTGCCTAATGAGTCGCCAATGGATTGAAAATTGAGCACTTCAGCCCACATGGTGAGAATGTTTGCGTCAGCGGGACGAATCAACTCTTTTGAGATGCGTGGGATGTTGTGGGTTTGAATTCGTTCGTCGAAATCATACCATTTGGGTTTGCTATCTGGGAAAAACAGACGTGTCCTAATCATGCGAAGCCAATGAGGCATGTTGTACTTTATTCTATCTATCGTGGCAACATGATATAAGTGTACGTCATGACCTTTAGCGGCAAATTCATTAGCATATTCATACATGATTTTATGTCCGCCAGAAGGTGCATTGGGTATGTTTGGAATGATAAAGTTAACTCTCATAGGATCTGCATTTATAGAAAATAATCGTTCCGGAAATGATGATTTCCAGTGCTTGGGCTACAATCCATGCTGTTGCAGCTCCGTATATCTCTAGTCTTGGAATTAGTATTAGATTTAGTAGGATACAGATTATACCAACGGTAAGACCCATGAAAGGGGCATATTTCTGAAATCCTAGTCCATACAGACCTTGAACCGTACATAAACTGGCAGTGATGACCAAAAACGGTAAACAAGAGAATAGCTTCAATACGGGGATGGAGCTTTCAAAGGCTTCTCCAAGAAATATGGATACCAGTATCGGACTGAAGATATAGGTAAAGATGCTGACAAGCAAGGAGGCTAAAATAGCATATTTCCCTATTGTTATGAAATAGTGTAATCCCTCTTTCTTAGATTCTGCCATCTTCCTACTGATGGAAGGGAATATAGCTATGTTGATGGGCATACTGGTAACCATCAGAATGCTCATGATGATTTTATGAGCTCCAGAGTATATACCTACTTCGTGGTCACCAACAAAGAATCCCAGTATTGTTATATTGGCGGTCGTATAGAAGGTGGTGAAGAAGGTGTTGAGAAAGATAGGGAATGAGATGATGCACTGATCCTTTATTGACTTGAGGGATACGTTGGAATAGCTGAGATTGTGTTTCTTTATGACATATATGAATGCGCCTAATCCAAAGATTGCATAGGCAATGGACGGCATACCTGCATAGACTAGATAATCTTCTGGGGAGTTGATGAAGAAGACGGACAAGCCTGTTCCAAATAGCTTAATCAGGAAATTGATGATGGCCATGCTTTTCATCTCTTCTATTCCTTGGAAAAACCAGGTAGGGAAGAGGGTGAACCCGATGTTTATGGCAAATATGGTGAGATATAGAGGCAGGTCATTTTGTATCTTGCCCCAGAACAATGAGAGACATAAGAAAATAAAAAAAGAGGTGATTAAGAGTAGTATTTTAATGATGATCACACTCCAGAAGATTTCTTTTGTCTTTTCTTTGTCATCCTTGTGGATGGAAATCTCTTTTGTGGCAGAATATTCAAAACCGAAGGTGATGAAGATGGTGAAATATTGAATGATGTTTTGTGCGTAACTCACTTTCCCTATCATATCAACCCCTAAACCACGTACAATGAAAGGTATGACTGCTAAAGGAATCAGATAGTTGGCTATCTGAAGCAATCCTAATGATGCCATATTGCTTAATATGGTTGAGTGAGCCTTTAACTTATTATACCATTCCATACCTGCTATCTCATTAATATTTCGTACGCCTCATTTATCTCTCGGAATTTCTCTGTGGCATTTTTTATCTCTTCATCGCTTGACCCAGTTTGTTTATCAGGGTGATATTGCTGAGCCAGTTGCCGATACGCTTTCTTTATCTCTTTTTCTGAGGCATTGTCGGGAAGACCTAGAATCTTATATGCCCATGCTTTGTCACTCTTTGGCTTTTGAGTGTTCTGAGACTCGTTCTGCCTTTGTTTATATCGGCTCCGGTTATCTTGATTCTCCTTCCAATCATATCCATAGGTGTAATAATTCTGCATCTGATAAAAATCAATGCTCCGTATCCGAGTAAATCGGGCATATAGTTGGAGTAGATTGGCTTCGTTGTCGCAGATCATTCCATCGGCTACACAAATCTGAAAAAGAGAGGAGAGAAGATTTAACCGTTCTTGATAAAGATACGTTTGATTGATTTTTAAACAATAGGGACGAATATCCACTGAATTGGAGCTTTTCAGAACATCACGAAGAAAAAGCAATAGTTCCTTCGCTTTGGTCTCCCCATATTTTTTTAGGAGATACTGTTTGACAACTGATAACTCATTCTTGGTCACTTTATTGTCGGCCGACATTGTGCAGGCAAAGATATAAATCAGGGATTTTTCTAATGAATATCCTCCCGACCATCCATTCCCATCCTGATTGGTCGATTCGTTTTCTTCTCCTGCTTTGACAGCTGTTTTAAATAGCTGAAAGAAGAAAAACATCAGTATGATAAAGGATAATATCCCCATTCTCCTTTCCTGTTAAAATACGACTGAAGCACCACCCATTACATTAAATCGGTGTTGTGTATATCCATACCAGCTTACGTACTCTTGACCAATGATATTATCAAAATTCACAAAGAAATTCAACCAATTGAATAGCTTATAATCGACTCCGAAGCACAGATCGTGTGTGTTAGGTAACGCAATCTTCTCTGTGTTTACAGTTGCATATCGTTTCGCTTCTAATTGATAACCTAAGCGGAAGCGTAAGAAATCGGTTGCGATGTAACTGCTCTGGAAATTAAGGTTCCACATAGGTTTATGCCATGCTTCCTCTAGCTCGTTAAGAGCCCATTTGTTATATATTCCTTCAAAGTGAAGATCTAAACGTTCTTTCCAGTTATAATTCAAGGATAAACCAGCATTGAGCAATCCTGCTTTCTTATCGTATATGACATCAAATGTGTTTAATACTTTTCCTGTGAGGGTATCATAACGGTTGATAAAGAAATAAGGATTTTCGATTAACTTATATCCTGCATGCAGATCCATATTGACTCTCTGGGCAATCTTCAAGGTGACACCTAAATACGCATCAATAGGGGTATAGGTATCTTCAATTCGAGTGTCGGATGAGATGTATGGATTCTCTTTCGTGATCTCCTGATAGTTGTTTACGGTGTAATCACCGGTAACACCCGCATATACATAAAGAAGGTTTTTGATCAGTCTGACTTTTCCATACACATCCGGTGTGACGGCTCCTCTTTTGCCTTGGTTGATGCTGAACGCACCTTTAACACCCACGGTGATCTCTCCGATTTCACCAGAGAAATAATAGTTTGGTGCTAATTTGATTAATGTATAGTTATTGAGTGTTTCACCTCGTTCGAAATTAAATCTATCGTTGCTTTCTGGCAATCCCATGATGATATTATACATATCTAAGTTGAGGTATAATGAGGAATTGTCGAATCGATATGCACCCATCAGCAGGGTATGAATGGTATGTTCCGATAGATCATCTCTGTTCTTAAATAAGAGATAATTGGTTTGGAAATCATATTTCCATCGAGAGATGAAATCTTTACTTTTAAAACGGAAGTTGGCTCCTAATCTGAAGAAGTTTTGTTTCAGGGAGTCATTATCCGTCTCTCGGATTCCATTATCTGCCAGTTCTTGTAGGTTTGAATCGTATCCATAGTATTTGAGCAGGTCGTAATTGACTTTTAGGAAGGAACTCAACTCTTTGTTCTTTATAGAGCGAACGTAGTTTATCTTTGCTCGTGTGTCGTTGAATGTTGCTTGGCTCTTCACCTCCTCTGGTAGGTTAGGGTAGAGTTTCGGCGTCAGTTTCACATCACCAAAGGTGGAGTTGTGTAGTATATGAAAATCGAGAAAGTTTCTGTTGTTTTTGTATATCGGCGTATAAAGTTCTCCTAAGAAGGATTTGTAATTGCCTATTCCTACTCTGGCGTAGTGTTCCTTCGCTTCTTTCTTAGGGTCTTGTTCGGCCGTAGCGAAATCCAAGGTCGGGATCTCACTTGGTTTTATAGAGTAGGGAGTGGTCCATACGGAGATGTCCAATTTCTTACGTTCTGTTTTTATCTCTTTCAGTTCGGGCATAGTGCTGATCTTCCCGACTTCTTTGATGACAGGGTTATACTCTTTGACAACCTCTATGTTTTTCAGGATAGTGGTGTCTTGCTTTTCTGTTTCTGCTGTTTGGGCATAAGAGGCAACAGAAAGAGTAATGATACTTAATGTGGTAAATAAACGTCTCATATATATAGATCAATTCTTTTCGTTAACAATTTTTTCAGACTCTTTCGCTTCGATTTGATCCAGTCTGACTTTAATTTCTGTCGAGATATCATCAGCTCCCTTGTAATTCTCTCTCACACTCATTAGATATTGTTTGGCTTCGAAACTTCTGTCTTGGTTGACATATATATCGGAGAGCAGGATGAAGCTCTTAGCTAACCAATACTGATGAGGCGTATTCTTTTCGATAAAATCGAAGATCTCTTTCTCGGATGCATTTAAGTCTTTTCGTAGGAAATAATACTCTGCGATGCGGTATTTAGATTCTGCTCCATATTCATCCATGCAGTTGCTGGATAAGTCGAGGTAGTCATTAAATGCTTTCGCTGAGTCACCTTTCACTTCGTGGGCTTTAGCTCTTGTATAAGAGGCCTCTCTAAGGATGGCAGGATCTAACTTATCGCTGTTAATGATGTTGGTTGCTGCAAGAATGGTCTCGTCTGTGTTTCCTAATAGATTATTGCAACGAAGAATACCGATCTTTGCGGCTTGTTTGTTCTCAGCATTTTGTGCGATGCTGTCTAATGTTGACATGGTGCGGACAGCTGTCTTGTAGTCTTGATTGTCAAACTGAATCTCAGAAAGTCTTGTCAAGGCTACTTCCCGTTCTGGAGAACCTATCATATTGGCAATGTATTGATATTCAGGTTCAGCCATTTTTTTGTTCCCTTGTTTATAGTAGCTGTTGGCAATGTTGAAATGAGCATTGTACACGAAACCGCTGTTAGGGAATTTTTGAATATAATTATTGAAACTGCTTATTGCACGGTCATATTCTCCTTTTTCATATAATCTCTCAGCTGCAAAATAGGTGAGAGAATCTTGCTCGGACTTGTCAAACTTAGCTAATCCGTTGAGTGTTCCTACATAGTCGGCAAATCCTTGTATGTCGTTCTGCTCAAAATAGATGTTCTTTAAACTCTCCAAGGCTGTTTTGGCTTCTGCACTGTTAGGGAAGTTATTGATGATCTCCTTATACGTAGAGGAGGCCTTTTGGTAGTTATTCATTTCATCGTATAACATACCAGTTTGAAGCTGGCCCTTTCGGCTCAATGGACTATGAGGGAACTCTTTATTGAGTTTGCTGTATGTGCTGATGGCTTTCTCTTTGTTGCCCATCATGACGTAAGATCGACCGATCTCATACTGCGCATCAGCAATGTATTCAGATTGAGGGAATGTTTTAATAAGCTTGTTCATCGTTTCAATCTTTCCATTGTAGTCTTTTTTCAGACCTAGGATGAATCCCTCTTGGAAACAAGCGTAATCAGCACCTGGACCTCTTAAGGTATAAACCGCTGCATAGTTCTTTTGGGCATTGTCGAAGTCGCGTTGGTTGAAATAGCAGTCTCCAATTCTATTGTTGGCATCGGCAATCAATGTTTTGTTTGACTCTTCCAGATTGATGTATTTTCTAAACCATGTTAGAGCTGACGGATAGTTTTTTTGTGTGAAGTAGGTATAACCCATGTTGTAATGAGCTAGATTGAACTCATCACAGTTGCGAGCTCCTACTGAGTTTACGAACTGATTGAAGTCGGACGCTGCTTTGTCGTATTGTTTCAGTTTGTAGTTTGCCTCACCTCTCCAGAATATAGCGGATGCCGCCAGTTCATTGTTGAATCGACTATCTTTAAGAGACTCGTCGAAATACTTAATAGCTTCTCCATATTCATTGTTGTTGAAGTTCTGAATACCTAAACTGTAGGTGATACGTTGACGAGCTTCATATATCGGCAAGGTCTTGTTTTCTATCTTCTGAATAGAGTTAAGAGCCTCTTTGTAGTTCTTGGTGGTCAAGTAAAGATTGACCATGTAGTTATATACCTTGTCTTTGTATTGAGAATCACTAAACTCTTTTAGGAAGTTTTCGAAAGCTGTGATGGATTCGTTGAATGGTGAGTAGGATTGTTGATAAACAATCAAAGCGTAGTTGTATTGCGCTTCCTCTTTTACATTCATGTCATATTCCATACGTCCGGCTGATTCAAAGCACAGACGTGCATTGTTCAAGTTCTCATCTTTGACATAGCAGGCGCCTAGATAGAGATAAGCGTTCTGACTCATGGCATCTTCGATTGAGGTGACAGATTGGAAACAATCAATGGCATCTACATAATCACCAACCTGGTAATAAGAGTTACCCAACATATACATATTGTTTCGAATCACTTGGTTGCTCTCTTTTTGGTAGAGCGATAGGTATTTAACCGTGTTTTTGTAATCTTTCTTTTGATAGTAGCATTCTCCTAAGATACGATGCACCTCTTTGTTGTTCGGGTTGGTTGAATCTTTCGCTAGTAA
>JBGUIU010000122.1:0-1767 GCA_045113275.1 Paludibacteraceae bacterium | reverse complement strand
GAAGTCAAAACAGAACAAATTGAACTTGGTGCCAAAATCGAAAAACCAGCCGACCCAACCGCTCCAGCAGGCAAAGCCTTCTATGGTTGGATGAACGTTAAAAATGGTGGTCAAATTTGGAACTTCGAAGATGACACACTCGGTGCGGTCATGGAAGATGTCGAATTAAAACCATTATTCGTTCCAGCTGGTCAAGAAGCTCAAGTTTTTGAAGCTGAACTTTGCCCAGACGTTTCTGAAAAGATCGGTAAAGATGGCACCCCAGGTATGGACGGGGTTACCTATTCCGGCGGTCAAAAAGGTTTAGGTTTAATTGGTAGAGACTATTATGAAGAAGATGGCACACATAACGAATTTGCTGCTTCTGGTCTTTATATTAGAAACCAAGCCGGTGTCGGCCGTTATGCTACTCAAGAAGATTTAGCTGATCCAGAAACTGCTCCATCAGTCTTCGGTGGTTTCGTCCACTATAACTATGAAAAAGGCAATACATTAACATGGGAACTCGAAAGTGATGTCGCCGCTGAAAACGTCACCATCTTCATGAGAGTTTCTGGTGAATATGGTCTTACCGAAGCTGATCAAATTTTCGAAGGTCAAGGTGAAGATAGAGTTTTCGAAGTCTACGATGATGAATCATTCCCAGTTACTGTGAATGGTGAACCACTCAAATATGGTGAACAAGTTATCCATAACATCATTCCAAAGACATTCATCACCTTCCAAGATTTCCTCTTAAGCGCAACAGTCAATTTAGTGGCTGGTAAAAACACCATCCAAATGACAGTTGATAACAAAGATTCAATCAACGGCACAATCGCTTCTACAGCTCCAGTCGTTGACTGCATTAAAGTCTTCTCTTCAAGCCAAATCACATGGCCAAACGCCAAGATTTCTCAAACAGATAAGAGTGGCGCACAAGATTTATAATTTTTAAAAGGTAATTATTATGGGTTTTATTAAAAAATTACTAAAGCCTCGCGTTATTATCTGGGCAGCAACCACTTTAGTGCTCACTGCTGTTCTCATCGTCGCTGACTATATGGCGATGAACAAATACGTCAAGTTAATCGAGGCGACAGATTTAGGTGGCGATAAACCAATCCTAGATCCAACTCAAAAAGGTAATGCCTTTACACCAGATTTCGCTAATAAAGACGCAGCGTTCAATAATGGTAATGAAGTTGCTAGACAAATTTGTGAAGAAGGTATGATTCTTCTCAAAAACGATAACAATGCTTTACCACTTGCTAAAAATGCAAAAGTTACAGTTTTTGGTAGAAACTCCGTCGACTTAGTCTATGGTGGTTCAGGTTCTGCCGCTCCAGGTAAGAGCTCCAATCCTACCTACCAAAAGAAATATGGTTGGAGAAAAACTATTAATGATTCATTAAAAGAAGCTGGCTTCACTGTCAACCCAGAAATGGAAGGCTTCTATAACAAACAAAAGGTTCGTGACCCTGAACCAGGTCTAGAAGATGCTTCTGGCCAACAAAAAGCTGTTGCGACATTATTCCCTGGTGAAGCTTCATACGATAAGTACACAGATCCAGTTAAGAAATCATATGATCAATACAATGACGCGGCAATCGTTGTCGTTTCTCGTATCGCTGGTGAAGGTTGGGACTTACCAAGACAAGCCTACGATAATGAAAATCGTCACTATCTTGAATTAGATAACGCTGAAAGAGAATTAATTAAAGAAATTGCTAATAGCAAAAAATTCAAAAAGATTATTCTTTTACTCAACGGTTCCAACTATATCGA
>JBGUIU010000121.1:0-21358 GCA_045113275.1 Paludibacteraceae bacterium | reverse complement strand
TTTTGAGCAAACAGAGATGGCACGGAACTGATATGTCTGGTCGTTAAACAAGTTAGAAGACATTGGGAAAGATACTACCTGACGAGCACCGTCGATATCTTCCACCATCAGTTTCTTAGCAAGATTCCAGTCGTTGTCACGCTCACCCTTGTATTGCAGACGAATCTCGTTGAAGTTTAAGTAATCCTTTTCGAAATCCTTTACGATCAATTGAAGCGTATCGCCTGTCGAACTGTTCATTGTTCTGTCATCGATTTGAAGTGTCAATGGAGAACAACTTGGGATGAATTCAACAGACAAGTAAATCGTATCAGCGATATCTTCCTGACAATTAGAAGAAAGAACCACAGCGATGCTATCGTACTTCATGATATCCATACGAGATTGTTTAATCTGAAGGTTCTTATGAGTTGTCTCCAACGCATTGACCAAGATCTGACGAGCAGTAGCGAAAGGCACACCGTCGATAGACAAAGCTGCTCCATTTGGATTTGTTTCATCTATTACTCGCATTTTGTACCAGATATTTTCACTTGTTTCTGACAAGTTGTCGAGATTCAAAGTGAAGTTAGCAGCAGAACCACTCGGGATGTCATTTAATTTCTGCGCTTTCAGATTGTTGTCACCAACAGAAACTCTTGGATACTCAATCTTCATGGTTTTAGCTGCCAAAATATGCTTATCTTTCTCATAATATTGTGTCTTTTTCTCATCCTCGTAAGGACAAGACGTCTGACCTGCACGAGTATAGAAGATTGGACCGAAACCATCTGGTGCTTGGAATATATCTACAGACAAGGCGTCATTAATTCCATCATCAGCCAATGTATAACCAATGGTTACACAATTTTCAGTCTCAGATGATTCTTCAAATGCTTCTGTACCACCTTGTTTCGTTTGTAGTTCACACTCGAAACCTAATCCACAGAATGTAAATCCTGTTTTTACATCAACAACGGCCAAACCTCGAGTGTTGGTAGCATCAGTAGAAGATGTAGTACCGCATCGTTCCACAGACTCTTCGATTTTTGTACCAGCGTCAAAAGATACATTTTTCACTTTCCATCCCTTATCATAAAACAAAGTGAAATTCTTTTCCTCTGGTTTTGCCTCTAAATATTTTTCGTAATTATCCCGATCGATCGTATATCCTTCTAAAATATTATCAATCATAGCCTTATTGCTTCCAAACTCCGAATATTTAATTCCCATGTGTGTTTTGAACCAGAATTCTTTATCCAATTTTACATACTCCTGAAAAATTGGAGTAAACAAAAGGAAACGTGTATTTTCTAACAATTTTGCCTCTTCAAACATTGTTACCGCTTCATTATATTTCTTTTCATTGTAACTCGAGGTTGTTTCAATCGCCTCCACTTTTGCCTTCTCATTCAATTCTAATTGTGCTTCCCAAAGTTTGATTTGCGTATTGAAATAACCAATGGTATCGGTATTGTTTTTTGGATCGAGAGGAATATAGATGTAAGAACCTGCAGAACCGAAATCCTCATCATCCTTATTCTTAGTTGTGATATAGATTGTCTTGTCAGAATTGTTCTTATAATCTTTGTTGTATTCTGCTTCTGACACTTTTGTTAGGAATGAGTTACGAATTGTTTTCAAATTTGGAATCAATACATTCTCAATGTAGTTTTGAGTATATTTGAATTGAGTTGTAAACTCTTCACCTATGCTGAAAGCATCCACCATATCGATTGAATAATTACCCTCTTCATCTTTTACAGGAGCAACTTTTCGACATTTTCCTACAATAATGTTCGTGGCGGAACCAATATACACGTCACCACCTTCACCCACATAATCAGAAGCATCTGATGTGCTGATGTTTTCTGTTGTGGTGAGTTTATATGTATTTGTTCTTTCGTGTGTACTGTTGTAACTGATTTCCACACCAGCGGTAATGTCTGCTTTCACAGAGTTTTCTGTGATGACTGCGAAGCCTATACCGAAAGCATTGCTGACATTGGCACCTAATTTCCATGTTACATTAGCTGAATATTCAGAGTTGTATTCTGTGGAAATCTTTGATGAAGTAGTAATGGTCTGACCTTTTTCTATGTGGGCAGAAGAACCTGATCCAGGAGGGTCTCTTAAAACGAACAAAACTTTATCTGGTCCAGCAGTAATAAAATTACTACCTGTTGATAAACCTCCCATAACAATACCTGCAAACTTATTGTTTTCAGACCATTCATAATTTTCTCCATTATAGACAAAATTGATATTCATACCCAGTGTATATGGCTCCACAATATTCGGATAAGTAGCTTGGAAAGAATAGTTAACCCTTCCCAAAGAATCCGAAACCAAATCCATACTACCTGTCTGCACAATATCTCCATCCTTAACTTCATTACCTGACTCATCTACACCATCCTCAATAGCCACCATAGTAGCACCCAAACTATTAGAAATCTGAATACTTGCATTTGTCAATGGTATTTCCGATTTACGAACCGTTACACTATCATAATTATAGTATGGTTCATACAAATACATTTCATGATTGTATGTTTCCCCTTGGGTATATAACGGATAATTAAAAGTATATTTGATCTTACCTAAATCATCTACTGAATACAACGGTATTGTGTCTCTTATTTTTCTAGCATCATCACAATATACATATTTCTCATCTCCAAAAGCCCCATTGGGTGTACTCAAGGATGTCAACTCTAAGACTGGATTAGAACGATAAATCAGATCCAAAGCATATAGATAATCAAATGTAGCAGTATCGCCTTCGCTTACCACAAGTGAATCTGTTTGTGTCTGTAGAGTTCCACTACCAAACAAGATTGCTTCAATATTTTCTGTAGAGAAAGCAATGTCTGGATTGTTGTCAACTTTTACGCTCTTGACTATGTAATCAACAGGAGGAAGAGAAACAGCAAATTCTCCAGTGGCACTATCGGTATGAATAATGATAGAACGAGAAGAAGGTGTGTCATATTTTCCTGTTGTTGCTATTGAATTAACTGATTCTGAAGGGTTACCATACGTACGAATCGTTGTAGGATCCAAATTAAATTGAGTCTTTTCACCAAATGCTAATTCGATAGTGGCTTTCCCGATAGTGGCATTACCTGCTCCAAATCCATGAGGTTTTTCGCTTTCAGGAACTCCTCCAGCCACACGACCAGTCAAGGTGACAAATGTAGAATCGTAGAAGACCAAAGACTCAGACAATTCACGATCGAAGGTATATTCTGTCAATGAATCAGAAGGGAAACGACCTTTATTCACAAAGACATGGTTGATTACCTGTCCCTCTTTCTTCACTTGAATATGATGATCGCCAATCGGTACACTAACCGTAAATTCACCATTAACATCTGTTGTGATCATCTTGCCTTCCTTGCTACATACAGTACCATCCACATAAACATTCACTCCTTCCACTGGATAATTTGTATTGTAATAATAAACAACACCTGATACAGGGAAAGAAGATACATCCTCAAAATCAACACCTGAATGAATCAATGAAGAAGATGACATAAAACGAGTAGCATATTGTGGAGAGAACTTATGAATACCATACGTAGGGATAACCATATAAGTCGTACCCTTTCCTGAGAAAGGTATGCCATTAATCGTATAGTTACCATTCTTATCTGTATATCCAAACGTACTCAATTGATCTGCCGATGGGATATGGGCTGAAGAAATATTACATCCTTTCAAAATAGTTCCATGATTGTTATTGTTCACATCCGATGTCATAGAATAATCATATAGTGTCGATTGATTGTTGATTCCCTCATCCATCGGCCAATATACGACTAACCCAACTTCATCGCCTGAAAGGGTATGATTATAGTTCTTAAGCACCTCTGCATCTGTTAGTTCCTTGCCAGAGAAGACTCTCACTTCATCTAAATATCCACGGTAAACATCCTCATTATTGGATGCTGCACCCAACATCAGGCATGAATCTGCTACATATACAATTGGATCAGCCGATACCGTAGCATTCTTAATCTTTCCATACACATCTGTACTTCTTACTTGGAATTTCCCTGTTCCATCATAGCTAAATGTCAGATGAGAATAGGTATTTGCCGGTATTTTAACGGATGTCTTCTTGTATTGCATAGTATCACCAGCAGGACACATGACACCGACAATGTAATTATTTTTACCAGAAGGCATCAAGTATAATCCGAAATTATTTTTAGAATCAATCAACATGGAGCGTTCTGCAACTTCACCTCCTCTGGTTTTAATATTGTCCTCAGGTTTCACGTACAATTGAATCGTCCATGGAGTGTTTTCAAAATATAACTTACCTCTTTCTTCCGTCAAAGGCAACTGAATACCATCTCCATCGACACGAAGAGCATAGAACTGATACTTCCCTTCCTCTTCTTCATTTTTAGTAACCATCACTTTCACGCCTTCCACTGCCGTACCCGTTCCGTATGTCACACGACCAGAGACAATTCCAGTAGCGCGACAGAATCCATCCACGAACTTAGAGACAGGCTGTGTTTCAGAATTACTTTCCGAACAATAATAAGAAGACGAGACTCTATACTCATAATATTTGCCAGGCAACGCAGAGTTATCATCGTAAGCATAACTTGTTTCTGTGCCTGATACATTGTAAATCTTCACCCACTCTCCGGATGTACCTAACTCACGACGATACACATTATAATTTGTACTCTGTGTTCCAACCTGTATAGCATTCCAGGATAATTTCACAACCCCTTGGTACATGCCTTTCGAAGCTTCTACAGAAGTAACTTGTGAAGAGGATGTAAGCATTGAAGAGACCTGATTACTCATAAATTTACGTCCGGATGGATACAAATCATCACTATAAATAGGAGATGTTTCCACATAGTAAACATACGATGCACAACCACTTTCTGCGGATTTATCCTGATAGCTATAATGCGTAACTGAATTATCAGTTACTGAGATAGCTGTAGTCAATAACGGAGTAAAATCGGTTTCTGACGCTTCTTTTCTGTAAATTTGGAACGAATGGCTTTCGTTATCTTTAAATGGTGAGTTATCCCATTCAATTAAAATATGATCTTTTTCTGATTTGGCTGTTGCTGTTAGCGTAAATTCAGGTTTTATAATACTATAAGAAATGGCATGACGTGCCACTTTCATTTTGTCTGCATAACCATCTGGAACAAAAGTTACCCAATAGGTATAATCCACATTGTACAACAAAGACTTATCGGTATCTTCAAATGGAGATTGTGCATTCTCAGACAATTTTTTGCAATCGGAAGAACTGCTTATACCATTATTTGTTGTATAACGATATACATACCATTTACCTTTGGTTGAACTTTGTACGTTACTTTCATCCCATGTTAACTTAACTGATTTTTTCCAACAATCTGGTTCGCATTTTACACTAGTAGCTCTTGAAGAAACATAGCGGAAATCTGAATTTTTCGCTGTAGTATTTCTAAATGATGTTGAATTACCTGCTAAATCCATTACAGAGGCATTAATGCCGTACATTTCCAATTCTGAAACATCTTTATCAGCATTTAATGTTCCCTTAAAATAAAGAGTATTTGAACCTTCTCCTCCGCAGCAGTAGAAATCTCCGACATTTGTGTATAATTTCACGTCTTTTGATTTCGCTCCATCAAAATATACAAGTTCATTGAATTTTACTGCAATTGTCATCAAATCTCCATTTGAGTAATAGTCATCAGTATTGCAATATATACCTTTTACAGTAGGTCCTAAAATATCGTATATACGAACTCCTGCAGTCAAACTATGTACATATACAATATCATCACCACCTCCATCTGCTGTAAACGTAAGTTTATATTCACAATCTGGATTATAGACAACATCAAACTCTGCTGTTTCAGATAGAAAAGTTATTTCTCTGTACGGCCAACTATCATCTATATACGCCCATTCCTTATTATTCCCACACAAATCAGCTTTTATATAATAGTTACCATCTCTATAACGTTCAATCGTAGCCGAGAAACCCACATCTAAAGACCATGGCTGGTCAGTTGCCTCAAGATATTCTTTCCGTATTTTTGAGCACATATCTCCAACTCTACAGGTAAGAATTTCTGTATGATTATCATCCCATGTAAATGTAGTTTTCGACATTGAACCCATCTCCCAATCATGATAATAAAACCTTTCTAGATTGGTATATGTTGCTTCTGCATAGAAATTGTCACTATAATCGTTCCACACAGTAAGGCCATACGTTCTATCAACATTACTGAATAAATCCATACCAGAAGGAGTTAATGTGGTTATAGTGACCTCCTTCTTGAGTTCTCCCTTTTTGAAATACAACTGACCTGATTGATGTTTAAAGTGGATACCACCAATCGCGGAACCGTCCATGGTTCGATAATACACAACGGTTGCCGCTGATGCGTCTTTTCGCTCGACGGTAAACGTGTTCTCATTAGCCGTGACGGATGTAATCTCATCACTCTGTGCCGCCCACAACGATGAACTTATACCCAAAAAAATGGGTACAAACCACCTTCGCATACGGATTTTACTGAAAAATCCTTTTCCCATACAATAAATAATAAATTATTAATAAAAAGCGTGTAAAAAATTTTATGATATAACGGTTCTAAATTGTTATATGTTTGTTTTCTTCATACTGAATAACTATGCAAAGATATTGATTGATAAATTATTATAACAAATTTTTTTTAAATAAAATATACCCTATCTATCTTTTTTGACAAATATCAAATATAATCTACCTCTCTGTATAAAAATACATCCTCAAATCAATACAGCAGAGCATATTTTTAGCAATTCACCCCATCAATAAAAATTTTTATATATTTGCACTGTTTTTTTGACATAATCTGAAAAAATATTCAAAAACGAATGTTGTATCATGTATCTGTCAGGAAACCTACCTAGTTATATCATTTTAATGAATAAAACTATACTTGTTATGTTTAAAGATTTCTTTTATTTCACCCGCGGGGAACGTGGCGGCATCTACGTTCTATGTTGTTTAATCATCCTGATGTTCTCTATCAACTTTTGTCTGCCAACCAGAAGTGCCGAGGAGGAAAAAATGTTATCCTATGTGTCAAATCAAAATTCAGACAGTGTATCTTCTGACACGACTGACCGACAAGCGTATTCTGATCTTTCTCCCTCCAAGCCATCCTCTCTTACTGCAACAATACAGACAGAACGCTCATCAACCCCACCCTCTAGTAATAATAAACCCTATGCGAATAACTATAACAAAAAATCATCCTCCTACGATACGGTACGGGTGGAACTAAACAGCGCTGACACCACCGAACTGAAACGACTGAGAGGAATCGGTAGTGTATTATCCGCCCGCATCGTAAAGTATCGAACCAAACTGGGGGGATTCTCCTCTGTTGAAGAACTAAAAGATGTATATGGACTATCCGATGAGACGTATCAATCTATCCTACCTCATGTCTGGATAAAAAATTAAAAGTAAAATAAATCAGTTTGAATAAAATAGTCTAACTTTGCGCAAAAGAGTATATATATGTCTAATTCAAACTCATCAGCAGCTATTCTAGGTACTGGGAACATCCGAAAGCTTCTGATTCAATATTCGGGACCCGCCATTGCCGCTATGATGGCATCAGCCCTCTATAATGTTATCGACCGTATGTTTATAGGTCAAGGTGTTTCTGCTTTGGCAATTTCCGGACTTGCTATCACAATGCCCGTGATGAACCTGTCTGCCGCCTTTGGAGCCATGATCGGAGCGGGTGGTGCCACTCTGACATCTATCAAGATGGGACAGCAGGATCATCCAAGCACTCTAAAAGTATTGGGGAATGTGGTGTTACTAAATGTGGTGTTGGGTATCATATTCATGATTCTTGGTTTGACGTTTATTGATGAGATACTCTATTTCTTTGGTGCCAGCAACGAAACAATACCCTACGCAAGAGATTTCATGCAGGTTATCTTGATAGGAAATGTTATCACACACCTATACCTAGGATTAAATAATGTGATGAGAGCTTCAGGAAATCCTCAAAAGGCCATGCTCGTCACCATCATGACAGTCCTCATCAACCTAGCATTGGCACCGTTGTTCATCTTTGTTTTCCACTGGGGAATACGAGGAGCAGCGACGGCTACTATCACCTCACAGTTAGTTGCTTTACTGGTTGTTATTCATCACTTCAACAACAAAGATTCTTTTCTGCATTTTCAACGCTCTATTTTTAAATTTGACAAACGGATTGTGAGTTCTATCTTATCCATTGGAATGGCTCCGTTCATGCTAAATGCCTGTGCTTGTTTGGTGGTCATCATCATCAATAAAGCGTTGTACACGCATGGAGGTGACTTAGCTATCGGTGCATACGGTATTGTCAACAGTCTATTAATGATCTTTGCCATGTTGGTGATGGGCTTCAACCAAGGAATGCAACCTATTGCTGGATATAATTTTGGTGCTCAACAATATTCGAGGGTTCGTGCCGTCTTGAAAATCACAATCATCTGCGCAACCATCACTACCACATGCGCCTTCTTGATTGCTGAATCCATTCCATACTATATGGCGCGACTCTTCACAACCGATGAGGAACTGATCCAACTAACCATTCTCGGCCTCAGAGTCTGTGTGATGGCGTTCCCAATAGTTGGGTTCCAGATGGTCACTTCCAATTTCTTCCAATCCATCGGTAAAGCTCCTATGGCAGTTATCTTATCCTCTACTCGACAATTACTGTTATTAATTCCGTTGCTTCTGATTTTACCTAATATCTACGGAACAATAGGTGTTTTTGCCAGTATGCCGATATCCGACTGTCTGTCCACCATCATTGCTCTCACACTGCTAAGAAGAGAGATGAAACATTTCTCCAAGCTGAAGGATAAACCCCTAATCGTTGAATCTAATAACACTACATTATAATACTGAATGCCATGGAACATACGAATTTGATTATAAGTATCGGCCGTCAATTTGGCGCAGGCGGACGAGCCGTAGGTAGAAAATTAGCTGAGAAACTAGGCATCGATTATTACGACAAAGAACTGATCTTAGAAGCTGCTAAAGATTTCGGGTTCGCACCTGAGTTCTTTGAAAAGACAGATGAACAATCGGCCTCTTTCTCTGGCAACGTATTACAATGGGTGGAAAGCTTAGTCACTGGAGGATTCCAGACTAAAAACTTCTTGTCGCAAGACACCTTGTTCGAGATGCAGTCCAGTGCCATAAAACGTCTGGCAAATGAGAAATCATGCGTCATCGTAGGTCGATGTTCAGACTATGTATTAAGAGATAATCCTAATTGCATCAGTGTGTTCCTTCATTCGTCCGACGAAGATAGAGCCAACCGTATCTCTCAACGAACACATATTTCCAAAGAAGAGGCTCTAGCAAAGATGGAAATAGAAGATAAAAGGCGGGCCGCCTATTATAACTTCTACTCTAACAAGACATGGGGTATGTGCTGTACCTACACCCTCTCCATCAACGTTAGCACATTAGGCATCGATGGAACCGTGGATTTTATCCTCAACTATCTGAAGAGCATCGGACGATATACCACCGATTAAGTGGGAGGGACAAAAGGCAATTCTCTATGAGACTTGCCTCCTTATTCTCCACTTGTTTTATAATCTCTCAACTTTTATAATCTCTCAACGCTTCCACAACGTTTGAGTTATAATCTGATAATTTGCGGCTCTTCATGATCTTCTTACGAAGCCGTTTATCTACATCAGGCAGAAGATACTCCCAAAGAGAAGAGAGTTTCTGAACCAATTGTAACTCACCTCCATTCATTACAGCGGAGTAGCCTTCTTGTAAATCAGATAGGAACGCTCTTAACCGTTTTACCTTCTCTGCTCTATCTATCGTAGCTCCATTCAATTCCTCAACCAGGAAAGGGTTCATCAATAATCCACGTCCGATCATCACACCCTCAAGGTTCGGGAATCGTTTTACTACCTCTTCCATTGTCTGCTGATCCACGATATCACCATTGAACACAAGGGGTACCTTGCATTCCTTCTGAAATGAATCTAACGCCTGTAGATCCATCTCCCCCTTATATTGATCCTTTCCTAATCTCGGATGAATTGTAATATGGGCTAGTCCAGCACTATTCAACATAGGTAGTAACTGCATTGCTTCTGAAGGGGACTCCATACCAAGTCTCATTTTTACAGAGAATGAGCAGTCAGAATATTTCTTTAACGCAGAAAGAACATTTTCCACCTTATCAGGGAAAGCTAATATTCCAGCACCTTTTTGCTTCTTTGCAATCATCGGAAATGGACATCCGAAATTGAGATTGATGGCACGATACCCCAGTTGAAGCAACTGATCCACCAAGAGCGTAATCTCTTCTTCTGTATTCCCAATGATCTGAGGAATCAGACGATGAGAAGAGAATAACCCCTGATTACGCTCAGGATTAATATCTTTCTGATCATGCCAACGCATCTCTCCCCTTTCAACGCGACAGAAGGGGGTTAGATAAGCATCCATCCCCTTGAAATGCTTCTCAAAAACTTCTCTGTAAACTGCATCGGTATAGCCTTGCAGCGGAGCAAAAAAATACTTCATATTATATTGATGGTGAGTTCTATAAATTCACCGTTTTAATTTGTAATATATAAATTGTAGGTTGATAAACTTAACCCACCTTATTCAAAAAAATCTGACTCTGAAGATGTCGTAGCACTCTTTTTCCGTTGGATAGAATACGAAAGCATCACTTCATGAGAGGTTACGGCTATGTTATGCACCTCTCCTAACCCAATATCGAATGTATAACCCAAACGGAATCGTTTATACTCAGCACCTAACGTGATCGCCAACGGATTCGATTTGAACCCTGATGAGATATCCGGATGCCAAGTGAGTCCACCCCAGATAAAACGATTATAGAAACCGGTGACATTCACCTCCAGAAGATTCACTTTCTTGTGATGAACATACGTTAACATAGGGGCTACATCCCACTTGTCATTTATTGGGAATAAATAACGTCCATATAAATATAGATGTTGTCCCAACGAATATGAAGTGACTTTACCATCAATCAGATGAGTGATAGAAGCTCCCACCAAAAGATTTTCCTTCCATGTGAATTCAACACCAAGATCCACATCCGGACGAGCTTTCTTATCCTCTGCATCTCTTAAAAATTCCTCTTCCAACTCTAAATTATTCTCCACAGAATACTTGTCCACATCAAACGAGGAGACCAAGACACCCAATCCCAATCCGAAGGAAGCCAACATATCGTCATTGAATCTTAATCCATACGCATAATCGAGCTTGATATTGGTGAAGCTACGTGCTATTCCCAGATTATCGTAAGAGAAAGAGACACCTATTCCTGAGTTCCATTTATCAACAAAGGTATGTCCGTTAAGTAGTATCGTATTCGGTGCATCTTCCATACCTGCATATTGAAAATGTCCCAATGCAAAGATATCAATATCTTCCACGTTACCAATACCAGCAGGATTTTTATTGATACGTGAATAAAACTGTTGCGACATAAGCAACTCTTGCTGTGCATTCGCTCCAAATCCTACTGAAAGGAGAGTTATTATTATGATTGCTATTTTCTTCATATCAGTTCCTCCTCATACTATTCGTTAACATCCTCTTCAATGATTCTCACTTCTACACGACGGTTCTGTTCATGCTCAGGCTCGGTCTGGGCATCTTTAATGATCGGTTCTGTCTTACCTCGTCCGACAGCCACCAACGAAGATGGATCCACACCACGCTTAATCAACAGTTCACGAACAAAACGTGCACGCTTATCCGACAGTTTCGTATTATAATCATCCTCTCCACGAACATCGGTATGACCAGAAATCTCGAACTTAGCGCCCGGATACTCTGCCATAGCAGCAATCAACTCATCCAATTGTATCTCATACTCAGGCTTCATATCATATTTATCCAAGTCGAAGAAGAACAATATCCAGTTAAATCCTTTCGGTTCATCCATGGTTGGCAAGGCTGTCAACTCAAAATCAGGAGCAATGTTCAATAACACCGCAGAGTAGATATCTGCATCACCATGCCCCTCTGTTCTATCAGAAATAAAGAACGCTGAATGATTTATCTTTCCAAATGCCACGTTATAATCATTCGCTGAAGAATTGACTACATCCGACAAAGCCTCGGCCTTGCCCCACGTATGCTCCTTCGCTCCTTTCTTTGCATAATAAATATCCAATCCGCCTAAACTGCCTTCACGATCCGATGCGAAATAAAGTAACGTATCCCCAATCACCAACGGATAATCCTCATTCGAAGCTGTCGCATCGGCTTCGGAGATCAATTGCGGACGACTCCAGATAGCATCTGATTCCTTTTCTATATACCAGATATCTCGTCCTCCCTTACCTGCTTTAAACGCTCCTGAGAAATAGATCTTCTTCCCATCCGCACTCAAGGAAGGATTATAAAAACCAGACGCTCCTCTACCCGTCTGCACCCAGCGAGCAACTGCCAACGAAGAGTTCTTGTAGGCCTTCTGTTGCTTCATCACGCCTCGTATCAGAAGCATTTCGACAGCATCCCACTTCTTCTCTTTTTCATTCCAGGTAGCCACAAACAGATCGTTTCCGCCTGTTTCTCCCTTCTTAGAGAAATATAACTTATTCGCCTTCTCATCGTAGGCAAAGGTTCCCTCAATGCCCAAGCCCATCAGCTCCGGACAAGGAGTAATCTTATCAATCATCAGCTGTTGATTCGGCGTAAACATATAAGCTGTATCCTTTCTGAAAAAAACTATCGTACCATTCTTATAAGGAGACATCGGTAGCTCCTTTGCCGATGTGTTCACCTCCGACGATTCAAAATAGGACGATGCACCCGTAAGCCGATCTTCCACTGAATAAGCATTCAAGGCAAGTCCTATCAACATTATCAATACTACTATATTTTTCATATCCTAATAGTCTAAATTTATTACTTACTGAATTTCCCCACTTCGAGTGTACCTTTACGTGTTTCTCCATTTGGTAAAATGGCTTTGTAGAAATAAGTGCCAGGTTCTGCCACCTTTCCTTTATACATTCCATCCCATCCATTATCACCTTCAAAGATAAGTTGTTGATAACGGTTGAAGATTTGCACACTCACACCTTTCCCCACCATAAAGGTATTATTCATGGCAGATGCGCCATCATCATACGGTGTGATCAGATTCGGAATAGAGAAATCCACATTTAAAAGAATCGTATCAGACGGATCTACACATACATACTGATCTGTAGCTGAGATATGATATGCCACCCGACCATTCTGATCTATCTGAACCGACCGTTCACCCTCCATGGCCTCCGTCATATAACTCTTCTTTATACCACCATCTTCATACCAGACCAGACTATCTCCATTATAGTTATCCAGATCAATCGTAAAGAGGGCTGGCTGACCGAAGGATAAATTCGACTCTGCCACAGACAAGCCTAATTTAGTCCGATTCACAACCTCCAAATAAGCCTTATTTGAATCAGCCCATTTCTTTTTAGTAAACTCTTCCGGACAAACACTATCAATCGCACGGACCTCCATCTCATAAGATCCTACTTTATCAAACAAGCTAGCTCCTTTCTCTCCACGATAGACGTATGACGGAATCGCAGTCGAGTCTTGTAACACACCATCCAAATACCAATAGTATATATATGGATCAACGCCTCGTTGAATTCTTGCTGTCGATGCCATGACCGAATCTTGTCCCAAGCAAAGAAGCGAATCAGAGAGAGTCAATGCCAAATCAAACGGTTGAGAAACAGATATCACCATCTTATCATTTATGGCATAAACCGTAGCACAACTCAGTTCCACCTTTTTATCCTCAGCCAAACTCTTAATCACTGATTCTTCAGAGGCCACGATTACACGGAACACCGTTACCCCAAGCAGATCATCCGATGTTTTTATCTTCAAGACACTATCGGTTGTGATCTTACCATAGTTCTTCCATTTAAAGTCCGTCTTTGCATTTGCATACTGATACAAGAATTTTGGATTCCCGATGTATTTATCCAAGCCATCCTCATTGTATGCAATCAACTCAAACGCATCGCCTTTGCAGGCATTACGGAAGTCCGAATGCTTCTCATCACGGGTCAGCAAATAAACCTTTGGATAACACAACGTAACCGATATATCATCCAACAAAATATCGTTCCCCCAATTTGCTCCTCCAGGAGCATTGTTGTATAGACGAATCGTATAATCCTGTGCTTCCGCTAAGAAACGGAACGATAAGTTCGCCCACGTTCCTTGATTGAACGAACCTTTACGTTGATTAATATCTCCTGAGGAGATTGAGTGAACCACCTTACCATCAGGATCTACAATCTCCAATCGAACATTAACAGGCGTCTCAGAACCTAACTTATAGACTGCATTATTGAGGAATGCACTGAAGATGACCCAAACACCTTTTGTCTTATCTAATTCACACTTTAAAGACAACTTTCTCTCATAAATCAGAGCACCTTCCAAACCACCCTTACAGTTAACAAACAACATGGCTCCGTTCTGATCTCCCGGTGTATGGTCTTCACCTTCCCAATAGTCACGATCCTTATAATCATTCTTTCCATCTCCCTTGTAAGGATTATTGGTAATGATATAATAACCATCTTCCAAACGATATTTTGAGCACCAGTCTCTTGTATTATTTATGAAATTAGGATCGAAGGCAGCATACTGATGTTCTTTTACATAACCGAACGGATCAGGCGCCCAGTAGTTCTCAATAGTACAGGACTTACCCGAAACAGGATCCTTAATACTTTTATTATACTCATTTCCTAACGCATCATGATAAACCATAGCAGAGGAGAAATAACCAAAGTCATCACTCCACAAAACATCATATTCAAACTTTTCTGTATCTACTAGATAGATCTTTCGAACGACAATCACTTCTGATGAATAGACCGTTGCTTTCTTCCCCGAATATTTAGATGTTCCTGTCACCTTTACACGATACTCGGCACTTATATCCGGAATGAACTTCGCAAGTTTACCATTCTTCATTGTTGTAACATTCGACCACTCTGCATCATCAGATGCTTTCTCCAATGATCTATATTGCAATGTATAGGTAGGCGTTCCACTAAATGACTCAGACAGCACCGTAAAAGCCACATATCCACCCTCCTTCACTTCAAACTCTGCATCATTAAACCGATGTGAATTCTCTCCTTCCTGCGCTGAGAAGGTCACTTCAACAGGCTTAAACGAAAACAACACTGGAGCAGACATCACCTCATGCGCTACATGATAAAGGGTATCACCAGCAGATGATATCTCATCATGAACAATCGTAGTCTTCAAGGCATAATAAACACTATCCTTGGATAGCTTTGCAGTATATTCATCCGATGTGGCATTCTTGATTGCCGTCCATTTCTCACCATCTGTACTGCTCATCCACTGATACGAGAAAGAGGCTGTATCAACCGACGAACATCCTTTCCCTGAAAGGGTAAAGGTCTCTGCAGGATCTGTCATAACAGTTTTTCCTGTCAGGACAGTCATCTTAGATGCATCAAACGGATCCGTTGGTACAGAAGAGACAATCTCATAAGGTGTCACACGAGTGTTTATATAAAACGTGTAAGACCAGCTCTGTCCTGAGTTATCCTTCGCACAACGCCATGCCGGATCATTACCATTCGCTTCATAATAAATAGACGAAATCTTAGATACTAGATCACTCTTCCCCAGAGGAACCCCATCTTTTAGGATTTGGAAATGTGCAGGCGACCAATTATTAAACGATGCATTCACCCGAAAGACTGTTCCACAATCATCCGCCTCTGTTACGTTTGCCGACGAGAATGCATACCAGTTATTAAACGTGAAGGTCTGTGCTTCAATACAATGACTCACTAAGAGAAAAATCGGCACCCATAACCTTCTAAATAAAGCTTTTTTTATCATTTAAATAAGTTTTCTAGTTACACAATAGCTCCATGTTTTTTTGTCTTTTCAATATAAGTTACCAAAGGTAGCTAATAATCTCATACAAAACAAAAAAGTATTCTGAACTTTTTCTACCTTTGTAAAATAAACATATATCTAACAATGAATCCTATTGAATTTCCACTAAACAGGCAGGCACAGGACATTATCCTTCAAGCTATCAATCTACGCGAGCAATTCTCTAACGAGTATCTTATGCCCGAACATATCCTGCTTGCGTTGATTAATAACAAGCCTATTCAAACTATTCTTGCCTCCTCTTTTGATATTGCACAATTAGCTATTGATGTAACTCAATATCTAAACGACAATAAAGAAGAGGATATATCGCTAACGGAAGTGGAATTTTCAGCCCTGGGGAATACGCTTTGCATGAACATATTGGAAAATGCAGATTATTCTCATACAGAAGAGATCTCCATACCCTTCTTGTTTCATGGATTGTATCATTTGGAAGGCTCTCATGCATCATACCTCCTGCAGAAGAATCTGACGGGTATCTTCGCTGAAGCGCTACAGAAACTAATCATCCTCTTTGAGGATAATAATGGGCAACATACCACTCCAGCTATTACCGAGGAAGATCCTAACGAGGAAACGCCAGCTACCAATACCTATTTTTATCTTAATGATCATACCGACCTTCATAGCCCTGTCATAGGACGAGGCTCTGAACTGGAAAGGATCATGCAGATCCTTTGTCGAAAAGAAAAAAATAATCCCCTCCTTGTCGGGGAATCGGGTGTGGGCAAAACAGCGATTATATACGGCTTAGCTGAGCTGATCAACAAAGATGAAGTGCCACTGAAACTGCTTCAGACGAAAATCGTGGAACTCAACATCACACAGTTTCTTGCTGGAGCGCAGTTCCGTGGACAGTTCGAGGAACGTATCAAAAACTTTATGGAGAACATATCATCAGATGGTCAAACTATCGTTTTCATCGATGATTTTCATCTTCTCATTGGAGCTGGAACCACTAGCGACTCTTCAATAGATGCTATTGCCATGCTCAAACCTTATTTCGACAAAGATACAATACGATTCATCGGCTGTACAACTTACGAGATGTACAATAAGATTGTCTCCAAAAACAACCTTATCACCCGTCGGTTTCATCAGGTCGATATCCATGAACCTTCCGTCGAAGACACGATCCAGATGTTACAAACGAAGGTGGAAAAATACGAGACATATCACCATGTGAAATATACACCAGAGGCCATTGAACATGCAGTGAAGGCAAGTGCACAATATATATCCAACCGACATCTTCCTGATAAAGCATTTGATCTGATAGATGAAGCGGGAGCCTACTCCCAAACCCATCGTCCCTCTACTGATGACCCCGAAAAGGTATATCCTATAGAGAAAGAACTGATCAATGCGATCCTCTTCAAAGTATGCAAGATTGATGCGAAGGTTCTTCAGTCTAAAGAGAACAATAATCTGCTGCAAACGCTAGAACAGGATATCTTATCACAGATCTATGGACAGAATCATGCTGTCACACAACTGGTGGAAGCCATACAGATGTCTAAGGCAGGACTATTAGACGATAACAAACCTATCGCAAGCCTACTTTTTGTCGGACCAACAGGAGTGGGTAAGACGGAACTATGCAAAGTATTGGCAGAGAAACTAGGCATCACCATGATACGCTTTGATATGAGTGAATATACAGAGAAACATACAGTTGCCAAACTGATTGGTTCGCCTGCAGGATATGTTGGATATGATGACGGAGGACTTCTGACCAGTGCAGTCAACAACACACCTAACTGTGTTCTGCTGCTAGATGAGATAGAAAAGGCTCATTCTGATATTTTCAATATCTTGCTACAGGTAATGGACTATGCCAGCCTAACAGATAATAAAGGACAAAAAACAGATTTCCGTCATGTCATATTGGTGATGACCTCCAACGCAGGAGCACAATATGCCCATCAGGCAAACATCGGATTCGGATCCAGAGTCACCGCAGGCAATGCCATGATGAGTCAAGTCAAACGTATATTCAAACCTGAATTCATCAATCGACTAAATGATATCGTTGTCTTCAATGATATGGATGAGACAATGGCAGAGATGATCTTAAACAAGAAACTATCTCAGCTACAGGCCAAACTGAAGAATAAAAACATCCGTATTACAATCTCCGAAGAAGCCCATAAACTACTACTAACCAAAGGTTTCTCGAAAGAATATGGTGCCAGAGAAATGGACAGAACCATACACTCCTATCTCACGACACTCCTTACCAAGGAGATCTTGTTCGGTTCGCTAAAAGATGGCGGAGAAGCAACCATTAAAACAAATGACGATAAATTAGTCTTAATCAAATCATAAGCTATGGTATATGAACTAGATAAAAAGGACATATCGTTTCCAGACCCACGTTATGGAGACCCTAACGGATTATTTGCTGTAGGAGGCGACCTTTCTATTGACCGATTGTTATTGGCCTATTCCAATGGTATATTCCCTTGGTATCCATTTCGTCATTCCCCTATCTTATGGTATTGTCCGATGCGACGATTCGTCATTTTCCCACATGAGATACACATCTCACACTCCATGAGAAACCTGATGAACAAAGAATTATATAGGGTCACCATCAACAAAGACTTCGATGCAGTGATTCGAAATTGCAGCAAGTTACGCATTCAACATGAAGGCGCCTGGTTAGGTGAAGAGATGATTGAAGCCTACACGCAATTGCATGAACAAGGGTTTGCCGCAAGTATCGAAGTATGGGAAGGAGAACAACTCGTAGGAGGATTGTATGGCGTGACAATCGCCCGATGTTTCTTTGGAGAGAGTATGTTCTCACTCGTTCCCAGTGCCTCCAAAATAGCATTAATCTATCTTGCAAAATTACTAGAAGAATATGGCGGTGTGATGATCGACTGTCAATTCGAAACGCCACATTTAAAAAGCATGGGAGGAAAATACATCAGTTACGATGAGTATATGAAATATGTACGAATGGAATGATTCCAGCTCTATTTCATAATAACCTTGATTGATTGGTTGCCAACAGTAATAACAATTATGGACAACACCGGACGAACACATTTAGCATAATATCGATTACTATAAAACAGTTAATGTTCTCATCCAGAATGTACATGTGATACGCATATTTTGATTCATTCGTAATCATTGATGACCAATAGTAACCCGAACGGTCTATATAAATTTTCCGTCACTGTTTTTAATTGTCATTTCACCTTTGTCTTCTTTTCTATCTCTTCGACTCTTTGCGGAGAATATAATTCCAAGGTAACCCGTCTATTTTGTTCGTGTTCGGGTTCAGTTTCAGCATTGGGTATCTTAGGTTCTGCTTCCCCACAACCAATGGATATGATTTTCTCAGGATCCACCCCACGTTCGATTAGGATTTGACGGGTATATCTAGCTCTGGATGACGAAAGTCTGAGATTGTATTCCTCACTTCCTCGACTATCTGTATGTCCTACCACAAGAAACGTATCATTCGGAAATTTAGAGATGAATTCAGCCATTTCATCAAATGGAGTCCAATATGCAGGATCAACATTTCCATTAAAAGCAAACCCATAATAATTCCACTCGAATTTCGTAGCGGTAGAATCAGCATTTGTTGCTTGTTCTTGTGCGACAGCCTCCTGAAAGGCGGTGATGGCAGACAAGCCCGCAGCCACACCTGCAATCTTCAATATATTTTCCTTTTTCTTCTTGATGGACAGCTGTTCTTCTATGTACTGGCGCTCTCGCTCACACGTCGGACACGTACCCATACATTCACCCGTATGAGTACATTCACAAGGTACGTACTGAATATTGTTCAGATCAGCAATCTGTTTCCTGATGGCCTTGAGCGCTTCGCATTTTTTCTTTCCGTGATTCATAAACGCTACAATGATAGTTAATTAACCAAGTTCCTCCAAATATACTAAATTATTCACAACCCCCAAATTTTATCCTGCCAGCCTACCATTTTAATAAACATTCCGAGAACTTTATTGTGCTTATGCCTATTTCTGCTTTTTCTTATTTGAAAAGCAATCATCACAATAAGGCCGAATCCAATCGTCTGTGTACTTTGTTGCCGGTTCACCACATACACAACAAGTATTATACGTTTCGGATGTCCATTCTCTTAATATATCATTTATTGTATCATCACTGAAAGTCGTTTTGCAATCCCCATAGCCAAATCTTTCACTCATTTCTCTAATCATAAAATCCTCAATACCCCTCTTTGTCAGATATTCTTTTATACGATGTAACATCGTAATGGTGCAACTCCACCACCCTTCAGGCATTTTATCAAACTGATATCCTGACACAAATGGATAATCCCTTGAGATTGCTTCCGCTATTTTTTCATTTAAATTGATGTGGAAATTCGAGTTGTCCTCCTCTTCCTCCTTTCCACACACCTCTTTTCTAAACTTCTTATAGTTTTTCACACCAAAAAAGAGATAAGCCAATAGCTTATTTAAGACTGAGTTATAGCAATCGACGGAGACCATCTCCGCAATCCATACCTCTCGAATCAACTCATACGGAAAAATATCAAATATCAAATACATTTCTTCAAACTCAAGAAGCGTCAGACTTGCCACAATCAGTTCCTTATCGGGCAATATTGTATCTATATCTATCTTGTAAAACAAGGAATCATCCCGTTCAGAGAGATACTGAGTCAGACTCCTTTTCTTTTCTATAATATCTTCTTTCATGTTTTCCATAATTTTTCAATAATTACTGTAAGATTTCACCATATACCTTTTTTTACCGCCTTATCAAATTCATCCTTTGTGCAAGGTCTTCGCATTATCCAATAAAGTTGGTCCGGGTTCGGAGCAGTACCTGTTTCATATAATTCCCAACCTATAGAAAACAAATACATAAGAGCTGCAGCTGGGGTATTGAATTTAATCCTTTTGTCATTTTCATCTCTAAGCGTATATATGAGCATACCATCATCAACTGTTATATAATATCCTGTATGTGAAGTCAGATTTGAAGGAATACTAAAAATATTATATATGTAATACTGCTTCTCCTCTGTTTGGGCGGATACAAATAACGAGAATCCAAATATAATCAGTAATAACAATGTTTTTTTTATCATCTTCTTTATTTTTAGATTAATAATGTAAATATCTTCTTCTTTAACAAATTCGCCAGCTTCCCTCCTGATTAATCCCACCAGAAATACCAAAACCGAGATTTCTCGATGGAGAGCTCAAGATCTTCAAGACTCATATTGCTTTGCGTGATTGTGTCTTCACAATATGCCAAATGTTGCAAGGAGAGTTCTTTTGCCATCTGTCCTGTTTTATCAATATCAACCTG
>JBGUIU010000120.1:0-2163 GCA_045113275.1 Paludibacteraceae bacterium | reverse complement strand
TAATGGCCAGAGGGAAGTTGTTTTTTGAGCTCTTCCCATACTGTTGAAAGGTAATCTATTCCCTCAGGCATATTGATTTTAATCTTTTTCATCTCTTATAAAAGTTAAGTTGTTATTGGGCGGCTTGTTGGAAACGGAAAGTCAAGCTCGTGAGAGGTTGGGATGGTACACACTAGTTTATGAAAAAATTTATTACACAAAATGATATATATATTAGTGTATCCCTGTTTTTTGACCAGGTTTTTTTCACAGATAGATTAGATTAGTGAGTACCAACCCCTACACTTCGTTACGGACTCTTCATCTCCGATAAGCCGTCTTTCATCTATCAAGCAGCATTTCCGTTAAGATACTGAGATAATCCACGAGTACTGTTAAAGCCTTTATCTTCCTTGTAAGACTCGTATTTGATGATATATTCGGCCTCTTTCTGTTTAAGTTTCTCCTCAAGTTCATCGGCACTATTAGCTTCAACTCTTTCCAGGACATCCCACATCCAATTTGATGGATCATGTTCTTTTCTGGCTTTTTCAATTCTCTTTCCTCCATACTCTACCTTTAAGCATCTCCAGTGGTAATTCCTGTCTAGCATGTTAGATGACTCACCAATATAAATGAACTTCACTCCATCTATGATAATGCTTCTCATATAGATAAAACCCACATGTTCTTCCGTGTCCTTCGAAGGTGTATAATTTGTTATCATTTCCGTTTCCTTCTTAATTGATACTTTTTTCATTGTCTTTATGATTTAATTTGTTTTCAGAAAGATCCTTATGACCCTTCTTTCTGCTTACCAGGTTCATTGTGATATTCTTCGATGCTAAGAACCTAATAAATCTTCTGTACTGCTCTCTTTCCTGTTTATGACGAGGGCAGATTTCAATGATATCGCTAAGCTTGATCGTGAATTCATACTTTTCTCCTGTTTCATAAGCTTTCTTGAATTGATTATCATACTGCTTTAGCGATTCGACATCCATAGCGAAATACCTCTCTTCTACTATGGGATTGTGGTAATAACTGGAATCGTTATTCATGAGTAAAAATTAAAATTGTAGTTCCATCTCCATCCCTCTTGTGTTAGAATGGGATAATACCATACCCTTTATTCTAGATGCATGGTTCTGTCTGGCGAGCCTCTTGTAATCCTGAATAATGTCGGGAATGTAAAAGTAGAATAAGAAGCCGGGGAAGTTTGGGACATTTAACCCCAATGAAGGCCTTCCCTGTCCCAAGATCAGCCACATTAAAGGTTGAGGAAGGTTTTCACTATCATCCTCGAACTCTTTAAGGATTATCGGCCACCAGAACTTTACTTTATTGTTCGGCTCATCAACAGTTACCTTAAACCCGCTTAGATCCTTTCCATTGGCGATTTTCTTGAGTTCATGGTTTACGCTCCATTCAAAATCCTCAGGTACATCAAACCACAATTCCCGCAGCTTTCCCATCAGCCAAATCTTCTTAATCTTTTTTTTTGCCATCTTTTCTGCTTTTAATGGTTAAGATCACGCCCAAATCATCCTTCAAAACCCTCTGTAAATGTTTGTATGCATCTTTTCTTGGTCTATTTCTGGGCACGATTCTGAGTAGTTCTTGGAGAGTCACATTTATCTCCTGACCACTCTCTAAAGGTTGCCCATTTGAAAAGGCTTCCTCTAGTCTCTTGATATCTTCAGCGATGGAATCCACTGAAGTCGCACTATTCACACGTTTTTCATGAGCAACAGGAAGGATTGTGCGTTTCTCCTTACGTTGCACACTGTCCGCTGTCCCCGGAAATATCGACGAGAACATGGACTGAAGTAGTTGGTACATCATAATCGTATAATGTTAGGGGGACTAGGCTTTTTCATCCCCATTTTCGTTATTTCAGAGATAAGAGTAATGGGGCATCTCAACCCCATTTTCTTGATTTCAGCATAGTTAAGGCGGCTATCTCCCTCAAGGATAAGGCTCCCAGGACTCCCCAGCAGCATTTTTCACGTTTCAGTACATGGATAAGGGAACTAAACCCGCCGGACCTCCCTTTTTCTTATTTCACACAGATAGGGGTTCTATGGGTCGGGGAGCGCGTTTTTCATGTTTCAGGACTGATACTGTAGTAAACAAATGATAAGGGGCATAATATGCTAATGGCACTTAACTATTTATTGATTA
>JBGUIU010000119.1:0-7742 GCA_045113275.1 Paludibacteraceae bacterium | reverse complement strand
TTTTTCCTCCACTGTAATCAAAACGCTTTGGCTCACGCTCGGACAGTAATGACCAGTGGCGGTTACTGTATATTCGGTGGTTTTTGTTGGTACATCAGATGTGTTAAAGTCGCTGCCCAGTTGAGTGACTTCTCCATTCTCTTTTTTCTCCCATTGGACGGATTTGACGTAACCAGCAACATTAGCATTCAATGACACTTCGGTACCAGCGCAGATAACATTTTTAATAGGCTGTATGGTAAGTCGTAGAGAATCGGATACTAAGATAAGGTACTCATCCGAATAGTTCACAGGGCATGCTCCACTCGGTATGGAGTGAGCTCGGTAAATAGTGTTTTTATTGGGATGGACGACTAGTTTATAAGACTGTTCTGTGGTGAACTCAGAGAAGTCCGTTTCATTTATCTCTTTCTTTTCCCAAACCAGGAGAGAGGTGGCTTCTGTACCGAATTTTGCTGTAAGCGTCACCTCTTCGTTTACACAGATAGCATCAGAAGAAGCGCTAAAAGAGATATAAACAGGTTGATCCACTTCAATACGGAAGGTGGCATCTACCTCAGGGCAAACAGAAGATTTCGCTGTCACTTTATAGGTGGTGCTTTGGGTCGGTTGTAATGTTATCTCGGTTGTGGTTGGCGTGATGTCAGAGAAATCTGTCTCGTCATCTCCTTTCGCTTTCCAAGTATAGTCGCTTGAGGTGAGAATATCTGAAACGGCTCTCAGTGTAAATTGCTCACCTGCACAAATTGCATTGGCAGATGACTCTAATGAAAATTGCACCTGTTTGGCTACTCCGATAGTGATGGTGTCTGAGATCCATTGAATACATTGGTCGGGAAGGATACTAGATATCGCACAGTAGGATGTCTTATTTTTCGGATTAACATCAATCATTGGTGTGTCCGATCCGTTGATGACAGAGAAATCATTCTCTCCCTCTTCTTTTTTCATCCATGTTATTTCGCTGGTAGGACCTTTTGTTAGTTTTATTGTTGCCGAGCCATCTTCACAGATTGTTTGTACGCCGTCAATATTTGTTTTTACTATATCAGGGTTCTTTACAGGAATTGTCACGAAGAGCGTATCGGAGTGACATGTATCATTCCATGCCACAACGCAGTATTTCATCTCTCTTTCACTGAAGAGGCTGATTGAGGCTCCTTTTTGGTCTTTGATAGGAAGCCATTCTCCTGTATCGACATCTTGGTAACTCCAAGTGAAGCTATCCACTGTTACAGCGTTCTCTACCGTAGCAGAGAGTGTGAGGGATTGGGCACAGAACGATGGGTTAGAAGGTGAGATGGACAATATAGGTGTCTCGCAGTGGCAAGTGAGTGTGGAGACGTTACTGATTTTATAGATGGAGCAGGCATCTTCCGAATATCCATGCTCTGCTATGAATTGTCCGGAGGCTTGATCCTTCGAGATGATCACACGGTAACGGATGCCCTCGACTGACTTTTGAAAAGGCACTTCAACGGAATAGACGTTCTCACCGCTCTCTGGCATGATAGTCCATGTGAACCCGCCATCATCAGAGGTTTGCCATGTGCAATAAACATTTGATAACTCATTCTCCCACCAGCTCATATCTGACAGACTCAGTTGTGTAGTCTCACCACAGATTCCCTCTTTATCCTTATCTAGTCCAACGCCCAGTGTGGTCTCTGGTACTACTTTTTGGCAAGCAATCAGTGAGATATCGTCAACCGCCATGTCATTTCCCCACATGTTTTTCTTAGCGCTATCATAGATTCGTAGAATAACATTCTTGTTGGTACCTGAATTGAAACTTACTCCGTAGTTGTACCAAGATGATATGTTGTAGTTGGATAGGGGTACCTCCCCCGATTTATCTTTTGCCAGTACTGTGGTGCCATCTTCTCCAATGATCTCAAATGTGAAGTTGCAATGAGCAAAGGAATCATCGGGGTCACCAATCGCTCCTCCTGATATACACATCGCATAGAGAGAAAAGTAGTACCATGTGTTAGGACATAAGTCAAAGTCAATCTTCTTTTCGTACAATAGAACATCAGGGGCTCCTCCATCCACATTGTTGATGATTAGAAATCCACCATTCATGTTGCCAGTGTGGTCGGTGCCTCCGGAGAACCAGTTGTAACTTGGAATAGAACCATCGGCGGAGTGTGAAACGACAGCATACTTACCATCTCCAATGTTGGTGGATTTGTCGCTGTTGTATTTCCCTGCAAACTTTAGTCCCACAAGATTATCGCACTCGCGACGTTCACCTCTCGGTACACTCTTGAAGTCCTCCATCCAGACGACAAGACGGTTATCTTCCTTGCCACAGATAGGGAGATCACATTGCATGGAGACCTCATCCGTCAGTAATATTGACTGTCCTGTTGCAACTCCACTCAAGGCGAAGTTGGTAGCATCATTTTCTGAATTTGCTATGATAGTACGATAGAGTTGTTTGGTGCCGTCATAGTTCACCACATCGATTGAATAAACATTCTTACCGCTTTCAAGAATATTTTGCCACGATGCACCATCATTGTCCGAACGTTGCCATAAGCAATATGGTGACGAATAATTTAAGGCCCATGTTGAAGGGTCAGACAAAAGTAGGGTGTGTTTCTCTCCGCAAGTGAAACCACTCAACGACTTTGTAGTCCCGTCGATAAAGATTTCTTGAGAATAGAGTCCCATCGATAGGAGTAACGTATATAAACATCCGACAAACCACCTTTTTATCCCCATACTGAAAGTTATTAATTTCTTTTTCAAATAGTTATGTGTGCTTTCCCTTCTATTTGAAGAGAAATGCCTGCTATCTTTTATTCAAAAATAGCGATATTTTTTGTATTTATCATAATGTTTCTATTGTTTTTGAAGAATATATCTTGTTATCTTCTCAATCCTGCTTTCCAGAACTTCTCGAAGTATATTTTTGTAATGTGAATATTATTATACTTTTTTGCAAATTTCAGGTATTCGTTTTGTTCCGTAGTGTAACAGAGGAGATGACCTTGCAAATCGTAAGCTTCGATTCGTTTGATATCGTCACGCCACAATAGGGAGTTATCGATTTCCTCCACATTACTTTCTTCGCTTGTCATATCTTTTGAGATATTAATTTTAGCGGGGAAACAGAAGGATGGGTCTTTTCGTTCATATATGGATTGTTTCATATTAGCTTCGTTTCTTTCCACTATTTGTTTGAAGAGTGTTCTTCCGTCATATTGGATAGTGACGGGTTGAGAAAGATCTAGCATATCATCGTCCAACCATATAATCACTTCATTATAGTCCATTTTATCAATTGTGATGGTATTACCTTCTATCTTCGCCTCGAAGGTGTTGCCTCGAACCGGTTTCACGGAAGAGGGTAGAGAGACCCAGTAAAAGGCGTTTCGCAAACATTCCTCTTGTGTCCAGATGATCTGTTTAGGATGAGCGTCGCGGGTGTAGCGGTTCATCCAGCTGACGGCGACGGTGTCCATTTGGTCCATCCAGTGACCCTTCCCGGCGACGATATTGGTTTGGTGGATATATTTACCTGGGACAGTCTGGCTAAGGGAATCCATTTCATAGCCACGTTTCTGTACCTCTTTGTTTCGGTCGTAGGCGGAGTCGAGAGCGCCCACCCACATAGAGAATGGGGTGTTGATCAGGTTACGAAGTCCCACATCGCCTGGATGACCGGCCATCATAGAGGCAGCGGCCCAATGGTCGGCGAGGCGAGGTGCTAATCGCCAGACACCGTCACCCCCGGCAGAGTAGCCCATGATATACACTTTATCAGGGTTGATATTCTCCTTGACGATCATCATGGTGATCAGGTCTTGGAAGAGGGAGTCGATAGGTGCTTTGAACCACATGTCCCAATCATCCCATGGAGCTCTTGGTGCCACGTAGATACCTTGTGGTTGGTAAAGATATATTTGATTTCTCCATTGTTCATCGTTAGTCTCCTTAGGTGCATTTCCGCCACCATGCATAGAAATCCACAGACTACGTCCCCCATCGGGTTCAGCACCTCTGATGAAGTAACCTAAAGGCAGTTCCAATCCATCACGACGGATGATATGCTCGTTGTATGCATCATCGTACAGCTTAGACATCTGGTTTTTCCATTCCGCGATGACTTGTTTTTTTACTGATTCGGACTCTTGTTTGTCAAGTGATTGGGCGTACAATGACCCACCCATAAGAGAAAGAAGGACGAAGATAATGTGTTTTTTCATGGATGAATATATTTGGGTACAGTGATGCAAATGTAATAAATAATCTAAAATAAAAAATGTAGAGAGACTTGGTGGGTTCTGGCGATGCAAGGGTATATTGGATTTAGAAACTGTAAATTATAAACATGTTTACTTCTTTTGAAATAATTTAAATAGATCTATAATGAAGTAGTGTCAGTCGACAAAAGTGTGTCTAGACACAGAAATATCGACTGAAGTTTTGGTAGAATAAATAATAGCGCTATCTTTACAGTCGACAAAAGTGTGTCTAGACACAGAAATATCGAATGGGCTATGGAGATTAAACGAAACTTATACCTACAAAAGTTGTTGAATAGTCGTAACAACAACATGATAAAGGTTATTACAGGTATGCGCAGAAGTGGCAAATCATACTTGCTTTTTAACCTTTTTGCGGACGCATTAATAGAGGAAGGCGTTTCGACAGATCATATAATAAAAATCAATCTGGAAGATCGACGTAACAATGAATTGCGCGATCCGGATAATCTATTGCATTACATTGACGCCCAGTTGGTTGATGATAAAATGTATTACATTCTATTGGATGAAATACAGATGGTGCGGGAGTTTGAGGATGTGCTTAACAGTTACTTGCACGTCAAAAATGCAGACGTGTTTGTTACAGGTTCTAATGCGAAGTTCCTGTCGAAGGATGTGATTACAGAGTTCAGGGGAAGAGGTCAGAGCATAAAGATTTATCCTTTGAATTATGAGGAGTATATGTCTGCACAGGCTCAATCGAACGTTTATGACATGAAGTTGTTGTACGACTACATGCAATATGGGGGGTTGCCAAAGATAGTGACGATGAGCGATGAGAATGAGAAGAAGGAATATCTTAAAAGTTTGTTCGTACAGACTTATTTGAAGGATATAAAAGAGAGGTATTCCATTCAGTTGGATGCGGACTTGGATGAGCTAATAGATGTTGTTGCAAGCAGTATAGGGTCTTTGACTAATCCACGCAAAATACAAAACACTTTTAAGTCTGTTAAACAAAGCAATATCTCGCAGGATACCATAAAAAATTACCTTGACTACATGCAGGATGCATTCTTGATCGATAAAGCGGTACGTTACGATATCAAGGGACGAAAATACATCGATACTCCAGCAAAATACTATTTCGAAGATTTAGGGCTTCGGAATGTTCGACTTAATTTTCGCCAAACGGAACAGACTCATTTGATGGAGAACCTGATATATAATGAATTAAGAATCAAAGGATATTCTGTTGACGTCGGACAATTAACTATTTATGGTAAGAACGAGGAGGGGAAAAGTGAACGTAAAAACCTAGAGGTTGACTTTGTATGCAATAAAGGTTATGACCGTGTTTATATACAATCTGCATTTGCATTGCCGACCATTGATAAACAAAACCAGGAATTTGGTTCGTTGCGCCATATTGATGATAGTTTCCAAAAAGTGGTTATTGTCGGTGGCATGCAACCCACTTACCGTAATGACGATGGAATATTGATTCTCAATATCTTCGATTTTCTTTTGAATAAGTATGCAATTTGACAGGGAAGGATGAATATCAATCATATTCAATTGCATGAAGAACCTACTGTTGTTGACGATTTCCTTTGTGCATGATTTTCTTGATATCTTCCCTTCCCGAAGATTGAAGAGCAGAAGGCCGTAACCCTGTACATCCATCTGCTTTCGGAAATTGACATGTTATTTCTTTATTTCGAAAATATTTTTTCTGTTTTCATTATTTTTTATATTTTCGCATCAGCATTGTGGTAATGCTAGCCAACCAGTGCGAAGATTATTCATACCACACATTAATCATAATTATAAATTTAGTGTCAGGTTTTTGTCACTTAGTTTACTGGTTCATTTTATATTCGATAAAAACACTGATGCGTCTAAATAATTTATAATTATGGAGCATATTTCTTTCTTTAGGCTTCAAGCAAAAAATCTTTTAAAAGATTACAAAACCCGTTATTTTGACGAGTCAAGCAAAATTTACTGCTATCACTCAAGTCATTTCGACATTGGTGATCTATTCTTTTATTTTGACTTTCCTGATGATAGAGAAGATTTCTCATTTACTTTGCAGAATGCACAGCATCTTGTTGCAAAGATGGTTGGTTTCAATAAGTGGGATGATCTTATTCATGCTTCAGAAAGTGAACTTGAACTTGCGAGGTTTCTTCTTGAAAGGTTTAAAGATTCACAAGATGTTCAACATTGGGAAGAAATTAAGAGTTTTACGGGGATAGAACAATACGGTGCAGAAACTATGCTTGAGTATGCACGGCAACACTATGAACTTGGTGATAGGCAATCAATTGTTAACTTGCCGGAGGATAGAATCGTGGTTCTATCAGGGAAAGAACGAAAGGAGGCATTAAAGCAGTTTGATGATGAACATAATCCAGCAGGACTCTTGCGACTTGATTCTGTTGTTTATTGCTCCCATTGTAGAAAGTCCTTTGAGTTCTCCAAATCTAAGGTTATTAAGGATAAAGAAACAAACCGCACGATGGTGGTGTGCAAAAATTATCCTGAATGTAAATGTACATACCTTGACCTCAAAGTTTTAACACCGACAATCCTTTATGGTGATGCTAAAGATAAGATACTTGAAGATGGAATACGAGGACGAGTAGTTGGTATTCCTAAAAAAGGATCTTTTCGTATGAAAATGGAATCTATTGTTCGGTGTGAACATTGTGGAGAGGAATATGTTTACAAAGATGCTAAAGTTGTTGTTTCACCTGATTCTGATGCTCATATACATTGTAAAAATTATCCGGAATGTGACGGTGATCTTATGGATTTTATAGGTGTCGATAATTTAGTTCCTTATGATAAGGATGATCAAGAATGAACAAATGAAAAGACAGGGCAATCAACCCTGTCTTTTGTTTATGTAATTATGAACCATTCTGTGTACGCACCAATGTTATACGGTATTAATGTTTTTTCAAAAATAAAACGACCCGCACATTTGAGCATCGTTGAGAGGCTTGGCGGGTTCTAGTGGGTGCAAAGTTAGTGCTTTTTATTGAATCGACCAAACTTTTTGATGGGAAATTGATATTTGGACGTCGATTTTGTTACTTTTGAAATAAAACGACCCGCCGATTTAAGCATTGTGAAGAGGTTTGGCGGGTTCTCGCGGGTGCATTTATTCCGCTTCGGCCTCTTTGATCTGTCAGGAGAATCTGTGACATTCACAGAATATCCTGACCCATGTGACAAGGGCTATTCTATAATGGTTTGCGCCCACTCTGGGATGTCATTGGTGTAGCATTTGAAGGGCTTGTGATTCTCCTTTACCATACGGTTTCAATCTTTTGTGCGTCGATCTTCAGCTGGTTAAAGAACTGTGCCGTGGCTTCAGCCCTTTTCCGTGCAGCCTCTTCGGCAGCCTCGCGCATCAGTTGCGAGAGCACCTCATCGGTAGGCTCTTCCGTGCTTGTCAGTTTGTAAGTGTCGATGCTCATATCTTCTTGCGTTTATTGTTTACGGCGGCAA
>JBGUIU010000118.1:0-12670 GCA_045113275.1 Paludibacteraceae bacterium | reverse complement strand
TTCCATGAAATGGTATGTTTTTGTAGTTCATCTTCATCTATACCAGAGAATGTAAAGGAGATTCCTGTACCTGCACATAAGGTAGGTATCTCCTCCCACTCGATGATTAGGCTGAAGTCCACATCAACGCTGATCGTTGGCGAGAATATGGTAGGACAGGCTCCTGTTCCTGTCGTTTTCAGTTTAAAGTAATAATGTTCGTATTGCTTTATTGGGAATGTTTGGGTGGAGGAGAGTTCCGTAGAGAAAGTTGTGAAGTTAACATTATCGGTAGAATACTGCCATTCTAATGAAGTTGCATCCCCATATTCAGCCGTTAATGTAATGGATTCTCCTTGACACACCTTTGTTTCTGGTGTTGAGATCGTTAATTCAGATGAAGTCTCTACCGTTACGTCAAATGACTTAATAAACTCGGGACATACATTCCCTTTTGCTCTAAATTCATAGGTAGTGTTTTCTGTTGGATAATCAGTTGTCGAAGATGTAGTGCTGAATACTACGCTGTTTTTACTCCATGTCTCTGTTGCTGAGCTAGTTGCTGAGGATGTGTTGGCTGTAAGGGTCACAGGATTACCAGCGCAGATCGTCTCATGATCGATTGTTACATCATAATCGAGTTGTTCTTCTACATCTATTTTAATAGTCTGTTTCTGAGATTCACATACCTTATCACTCGCATAGAAGGTAATGGTTTGGTTGGTGCTGACCTTCTCATACGTTATTTGGTCTTCAGTTGAAGGGGTGTCGTTCCAAACGTAGTAGATTGGATGACCGCTTTTCAGGATCGGTTTATAGGTAATGTCGCTGCCTGCACATAGAAGCGTATCGGGTATCTCCTCTATGACAATTGGTGTATGTATGTTCAATCGGAATAATACGCTATCAGAGAAACACGTATCCTTCCTTGCAATGAACAGGTAATCTGTTGAATCAGCAGGATAAGAGGTGATTGTCAGGGTCTCGTTGGTCTCCCCTGGAAGTTCTTTCCAAACGGATTCGTTGTATAGTTTTGAATACCATTGTCGTTCATCTACATTGACAGAATTCAGTTGTACTGTGGTAATGGTTATTGGGGTCTCTTCGTTTGTACAGATCTCCATTACGGTGTCTCCATCTATTTTATACGAAGGTTTCTTGCAACCAGAAGGTTGACAATTTAATCCAACCACATTAGAGTAACTATAGAGGATACAAGGGTCGGAAGGTGTCCCTTTTGATGCTATTTCTATGGCATCCGACAAAGTTTCAGCAAAGATGGCTCTGTATTCGATGATCCCTTCCCCGTCGTTTTCATGAGAGATGATTTGATCTGCAGATAGATATGACCATGATTTCCCCCCATCTTTCGATATCTGCCATGCATATCCGAAAGATGGATAAGTAGCTTCCCATTCAGATGTACTGAGGGGCGTTACTGTATGAGGAGGTTCGTCGTTGCAGTCAAATCCTGTTAAATAAGATTGGGATGTATGGTCTATTCCTATGATCGGATCACCTGGTGTTAAGTCGCCGCAGATGGCTATCACCATATCATCAAGACCCATTCGGGCATACTCTTCTGTCCCTTCATTTATGAGTTGAAGATGGATATTACCGGTATAGTTCTTTTCCACATCAAAAGGAATGATATGTTGAACCCAAGTAAGCGCATCGTTTCCTCCGTTGTGAGTGAAGGATTCTTCCCCTAAGATATCACCATTGTCATTGATTATCTGAGCTTTAACTTTTATGGTTCCCCAACCAGATGTATTTATTTCATTAAAAGAGAACAACAATGATTTACAGTTACAGAATGGTCCACTTATGGTTTTATCAAATAATATATCTTTTTGGGAGGAGGTTGCAGCTCCAAATCGTAGGTATAGATAGGCATCGTTATTTGAGTGTGCGATACCTTTGGCGTTACTCTCTGGGTATTTATTCCATGAGTTAGGTACATATATGGATGTGTCCGCATCGGATGTTACCACATAGTGAGATGCGTCAAACTCCTCCCCCTCAGATGGGTCGTAAAGTTTCATACTTGAGCCTACCCCATCATATCCTTTTATTGAGAAAGAATCAATCACACCGAAATCTTCTGTCCATATTTTTTTTAGGTTACGGTTGAAGGAGCAATCAGCCTGTAACTTACCTGAAGCCAGTGTGTTAGAGATTGCGAATTTGTAACATCCATCATCAGGACCGCCGTTTGCAGCGATCTGCAATGCCACATTTTCAGCCTCAGATTCTGTCATTCCTCCTGTTATGATGACACGATAGCGGGTGGACTGTGTTGCATCCACTTCTGTCTCCATTTCGCGTTTATTCACACCGCTTTTATCCATCATGTTTGTCCATTCATATCCGTTGGGACTGCTCTGCCATAGGATATAGATGGTAGGATAGATCTTTTGCCAGGCTTCTAACACAGAAGAAGGAATACTATAGCTAGAAGTATAAATACAATTACTGTTCAATTGAGCCTCTTGTGTAATGGTGGTTGATGTAACCTCTGCTTCAGGCACTTCATCTTGGTCGTAGCGGTAGAGAGATATATCATCTAAAACAAAATCATTTCCAGCACCACAGCTTTCCCATTCTTCCAATGTTTTCGGGTCTCTTTCCACATCATTTACGATGCATTTAGCTTCATTTATGATCTGAATTGTAATGGTTTTGTACCCTTCTGAGTTAAAATCAAAACCATATTCAGTCCATTTTCGTATGCTCTTAGGATCATCGTATGTCCCTGAAACTAGATCCCACCAAGGAATATCTTTTGTCTCGATTGAATTCAGCTCATCTGTCCCGTCACCGAGGACGATAAGTTTGAGAGAAGCCTGTTGACAAGTAAAGGAGGTTATACTTGCCGTAAACATGCTTATGTGGTATTTATTGGCGGAACACAGAGGGAAGTCTATTTTTTGTTCATAGATCACCTCTCCTACCATGCTTCCCATTGTATTGACCACTAGCATAGCACCATCTTTATTCCTAGTATGATCCCTTCCTAGATTAAAATATCTTTGGGATGGATTAGCCTCGAAAGCATACGCTGTACTGCTCATGATAGCATACGAGCCATCCTGTACAGATACAGAGGTGTCTAATTGACAGAAGTGACCAGGCATTGTATGTTCGGGGTCTGCAAAATCCATTCTGACAGAATCTGCAGCCACACCAAAGTCCTCTTTCCACACTAGGTTTTTATTTTGTGCATATATAGATAGCAGAGAGCATATCAATGAAGCTATGATTACAAATATTTTTTGATGCATGCTATTTATTCAGTTTTCGAGTTCTTTATTTTGGTTTTATCTATGGTTTTCTTGGTGTTGATTGAATCAACCTTTTTATTTCTGCTGTAAAGTTACTTGTTTTTCAACAAAAAAAGGATATTATGATGAAAAATTGTCAAAATCCTATATCTTTGCATTACATAGATTGCTATAGTAAAGATTTACCTTTTATCAGTTTAAATTGAACGATTTTTCTATTAGCTATCTGTTTATTATCTGTTTTTGTCAAAATTTGTATATATGTTAGTAAAAACTTTCAGTGCATCCGTTCAAGGGATTCATGCCGAAACCATTACCATTGAGGTGAATGTCACCCAGGGGTTTCGATTCATGTTGGTTGGGTTACCCGATAGTGCAATTAAAGAGAGTCATGAAAGGATCATTTCTGCTTTAGAGTTCTGCGGGATGAAATTCCCTCATTATCAAGTTATTGTTAATATGGCACCTGCCGATATCAGGAAGGAGGGTGCCTCGTATGATTTGCCGTTGGCTATTGGTATTATGGCGGCGGCAGGCGATGTCTTATATGAAGAGTTACATAAATATATCATCATGGGAGAGTTATCGCTTGATGGTACGTTACAGCCGATAAAAGGGGCTTTGCCGATTGCGATAAAAGCTCGTGAAGAAGGGTTCATGGGTTTGATTCTTCCAGAAGAAAATGCAAACGAAGCGGCTGTGGTGAATAATCTCAGTGTGTATGGCGCAAAGAATTTAAAGCAAGTAATTGATTTTCTGAATAAAAAGGAGACTATCGAACCTACATTTGTAGATACAAGATCAGTATTTTTTGCCAATCAGGGACATTATGATATTGATTTCTCGGATGTTAAGGGACAAGAAAATGTGAAACGCGCTTTTGAGGTGGCGGCAGCGGGTGGACATAATATCATTCTGGTGGGACCTCCTGGTGCTGGTAAATCAATGTTAGCCAAACGAATACCAACGATTTTGCCTCCTCTGACCCTATACGAAGCCCTTGAAACGACTAAGATTCACTCTGTTGCTGGTAAGATTGGGAAGGAGACCTCTTTGATGACTCAGCGTCCTTATCGGAATCCCCATCATACGATCTCAGATGCTGCATTGTGTGGCGGTGGAGGATATCCACAACCGGGAGAGATTTCATTGGCCCACAATGGGGTCTTATTTCTGGATGAGTTACCTGAGTTTAAACGCACTGTATTAGAGGTGATGAGACAGCCGTTGGAAGATCGTAAAATCACGATTTCAAGAGCTCGGTCAACGGTAGAATTCCCTGCTAGTTTTATGTTGGTTGCAGCTATGAATCCCTGTCCGTGTGGTTATTATAATCACCCTACTCGTGAATGTGTGTGTCCATCGGGTGCTGTTCAGAAATATATGAGCAAGATCTCCGGTCCTCTGTTAGATCGTATTGATATACAGGTGGAGATTGTTCCTGTCCCATTTGATAAATTATCTGAGTGTACCAATGCAGAAACGAGTGAACAGATCCGGTCAAGGGTGATAGAAGCCCGGAACATACAATTAGAACGGTTTAAAGGAGAAAAAGGGATACATTGCAATGCACAGATGACCTCTCGACTTCTTCATAAATACACGCAATTAGACGAAGAAGCAAGTGCCAGATTAAAGTCTGCCATGCTCAAGTTGAATCTCTCGGCCAGAGCCTATGATCGTATTCTGAAGGTAGCCCGTACAATCGCTGATTTAGATCACTCAGAAAATGTGGAGACCCGACATATCAGTGAGGCCATTAATTATCGAAATTTAGATCGTGAAGGTTGGGCGGGATGATTACTGTTTGTTTTCAATGATGAATCTGACGAGGTGATGTCATATTATAGGGGATAGATCATAATGACCTATCCCCTATTTAGCATGTTAAACTACTTCTTGTAGAGAGGCTGTGTTTTTGTAAAATTTAAATCCTGTCGAGACAGTTGAGAGAGCATCTTGCACAAGATAAAGTGCTTCATTTAGTTGTTTCTCTGCAGAGGTTAGTCTTGCAACCATATCCCCTACTACTATCTGTGAATTGGATTCCATGTCAGCCGCTGCTGCCAGAAGACTTTCTAAGCATGGACGAACACCTTTAACTGATAATTCAAGAAAGAGTCCCCCCTCTTCCATCTTTGATAATAATCGGTCTAATGAAACAGTTACTTCGTCATTTTCATCATAAAGTGTGAATGTATTTTCCATGTCTATTTATTTTTAAATTGCGATGCTAATGTATGGGATAGAATGTTAAATAAAAAATTTATCCTTTCTTTTTTATTAACAATCATATCAGGATTGTTGATAATCAGTTAAATAAAATGAGGGTGGCGGTAAATATCCCGTCACCCTCGAGTCGTAGTGTATATTATTTATAGATTAAAGCTCAAACACCTTGGAAGCATCCCCTTTTTTGACATTTTTGATTCTTATAGGACCATTTTTTTCTTCGTATTTTTTGATGACAATGTCAAAAGCGATGTTCACAATATCTTTAATAGGAATATATTCTTTGTCAGCAATGGCCTTTATTTTTTCCACTTTATCGATGTCTGCTACGGTGCAAAAATGGATTGTTTTTGACTTGCTTTCCTCTTCTTTTTTTGCTGTTTTAGCATTGTTTTTCGTCTCTATATTTTTGTCGATTGAAGAGTTTTTTACTTCATCGTTTCCTGCTTCAACGTTGTTTGAAGAGTCAAAGTTATCGTTTTTTTCAGATTTGTCTGAGATGGGATTTTTGGTTAGTCCGCCAAAAAGCGCATTCATTTTATCGTTGTTCACTTTTCCCATGGCTTATCCTTTTTTTAGTTTTTTAATTAACTCATCCACCAAAGCTCTGTAGTCTTCTGCCCCACTACTCTTAGGAGCATACTCGGCTATGTTTTTATTTTCAAGAGGAGCTTCTGCCAGACTCACATTTTTTCTGATTTTCGTTTTGAAAACTATGTCACCAAGATTCTCTCTGAGTTTTTCTTCGATGGTTTTAGAGAGGTTGGTTGTTTCCCAACGTGTGATGATGATACCAGAGACATGAGCATTAGGATTCAATCTTTGTTGCACCATTGATACGAAATCATTGATCATGGTTAATCCTTTGAATGGAAGAATCTCTGCCACCATTGGAATGATGATATCGGTCGATGCAGTCAACGCATTTAGTGTTAAAAGACCTAATGAAGGAGGGCAATCGATTAAGATGTATTCATATTTATCAGCTACTTTTTCGAGTAGTTCTGACAATATTTTTTCTCTTGCCATTACAGAAGCGAGTTCTAGATCTGCCATTGCTAATTGTAGCGAGGCAGGCACTAAATCCAAATATTTGTTTAGTTTGATGATAGGTAGTTCGCTTTTCCCGATCAAAGCAGTATAGATGGAGTTCTCTACTTCGCCGTCGTAGAGACTGGCAGTTAAGTTTGCCTGTGCATCAAGGTCGATCAATAAGACATTGTGTTTTTTGGATGCCAATATAGTACCAACACTTGCGGTAGTGGTTGTCTTGCCGACGCCGCCTTTGTGATTGGAAAAGCTGATGATTCTTGTTTTGAGTGCCATTACTATTAATATTTATTATTGTATGCAAATATATTCTTATTATTTGTAATATGCAAATATATATTCATATATTTTTAGTATTCTGTATTTATCATAATAGATATTATATATAATACGTCATTATGTACTCACAAAAATACATATTTTTATTCATATATCTTTAAGTATTTTCCATAATATGTATTGTGATATTATAAATAGTATGTATTAATCTATTATTGTATTCTTAATACACTATATTTTTATATTTTCGTATTCTTGTATTTATAATAATATTATATTCTGTATTACTATATTTATTTTAATACGATATGTTTGTATTACTATATTTATGTATTATATATTACAATATTTAAATATTGCTATTTATATGTATGTTTATATAGTTGTATGTTTGTATTAGTGTATGTGTGTATGATTTGTAATATATATTACTATATATCTATATGTAATTAAATATGTATGCGGTGTAATATGATAGTATGTATTTTTATATTATTTTAAATACATATCGTTGTTAATATATATTGGATATAATATAGTTATATTGTATGATAGATATATGTGAATATTTCTTTTCTGTAATATAGATTGATGTAATCATCTATTTTTGGGTAGGTTGTAGTTTAAGTTTGTTTAGTTCTCTTCGGCTTCCTTGGAAAATATCAATATCAACATATCCGGTTATTCCATATACGACACCTTCTTCCGTGAATTGCCAGAATTTGCATTCGTTCTTGGGTTGGTTGACTCCGTAGTGTGCCAACCAGAAGTAGTAGTTCTTAAATTCTTCAGTATCAAATATGTTATCTTGGAAGTTAACGTACGTGTAAATGATTGGTTTACAGTTATATTGCTTCTCTACGGTTTGAAGCCATACCAAAACTCTCTTCCGTAATTCTTCCTTACTTAATTTCCCTTGGTATTCTACATCCAGCACAGGGATCAGATTGCCTTCTTTTAAATCGGATGTTTCTATATAGTGTAGTGCTTGTTGTTTGGCATCTGATGTCACAGAGAAATAGTGATAGGCGCCAAAAAGATAACCATTTTCTTCTGCTCCTTTTTTATTTTGCAGATATTTAGGGTCTTTTATGGTTATTCCTTCAGTAGCTTTTGCTAAAACGAACTCTACTTTTCTGTTTTCTCCATTTGGATCCTTTGTGAGGCGCTTTGTTTGTGGGTTTATCTTAAAAGTGACACTATCCCAGTTTATATTATTCTGATAGGTTGAGATATCTATTCCAACGATTTCATTTTCAGGGAAGGTCACGCTACTGTTTTGTGGGTTTTTGAATATAATTCGTTCAATCTTATGGTAAGCCGTACGGAATGATTGTGGTTTTATCATCCCGATGATTACAATAATCATCAGTAGGGTAGAACATAATCCTATGATATATAGTCTTTTGTTCTTTCCTTTAGGTTTGTTCTGGGATGACTTTTTCCTTCTTGCCATTGCTCGTGCTTGTTAGAATGTACGTATTGCTAGAGCTTGATTTTCGTGCTGTTCCATTATTTCGCGTTCTCCTTCTCCTTTGTCATTTATACCGCATAGGTGTAATATGCCGTGGATGACGACACGATAAAACTCCTCTTTATATTCTGTTCCAAATTTTTCTGCATTACTTTGGACGGTATCCAGACTGATATACATATCTCCGCTGATGGTTTTTCCTTCAGTATAATCAAATGTTATGATATCTGTATAATAATCGTGATGAAGATATGTTTTATTTACTTCAAGGATCTTAGTATCATCACAGAAGATATAGGATATATCTCCTACACGATATCCGTGTAGTTTTGCTACTTCCTTGATCCAGGCATTGACCTTCATTTTAGGAAGTTTAGGCATTGCTATATTCTCAGATTGATAGTATATCATAATATTCTTCTTATTTTTTCTCTAATTCTTCTAATAAATCTTTTATAGGTTTATTGAGAACGGGATGTATAAGTTCTGGTGCAATTTCTGAAAGCGGTTGTAAAACAAACTCTCTCTCTTGTATAAGAGGGTGGGGGATTGTTAAATTTTCCGTATGGATGGTTATATTATCATATAGTAATATGTCTATATCTATTACTCTGTCTTCATATCGTTCATGATGAGCGTATGTGCGGCCCATTTCCTCTTCAATTCTTTTGGCCATTTGGAGACAAGTCTCTGGTGTACAATCTGTTTCTATTAGGATAACTGCATTAAGAAATAGATTTTCAGATGTAAATCCCCATGGTTTTGTTTCGTAGATTGACGATAGAATTTTTATATCCCCCATGACAGAGCCTAATATCACAGTTGCATTGGTGATATTCTTTTTCCTGTCACCCAGGTTGGATCCTAATCCTATATAGACATTTGACATATTGCTATAGATGGGCGAAGAAATCTTCGCCCTCTGTATGAATTAGTTTGTCTTGAACTTGTATTTCACGTCAGCCAATTCTGCGTTGGCTTTGACTATTTTGTCTTTGAGCCCTGCTTTGTAGCTGGCCAGTTTCTCAGCTAAACGTGCATCCGACAACGCCATCATCTCTACAGCAAGAATAGCTGCATTCTGTGCTCCGTTTACCCCGACGGTTGCAACAGGAATTCCTGGAGGCATTTGAATGATGGATAACATTGCATCCAAGCCATCTAACATTCCCTTGATAGGAACACCAATCACGGGTAGGGTAGTGCTTGCTGCAATCACACCAGGTAGTGCTGCTGCCATGCCGGCACCAGCTATTATTACTTTTATTCCTTGTGCATCTGCATTTTTAGCAAATGACTCCACTTCATTGGGTGTCCGATGGGCAGAGAGTGCGTTCATCTCAAAAGGAACTTCCATCTCTTCCAAGAATTTGGCAGCTTTCTCCATCACTGGAAGATCGGAGGTGCTACCCATTATGATGCTTACTAGTGCTTTCATTGTTTTCAATATTCTTATCCTAAGAAACTCTTTAACAGACTATTAGAAGAGTTTTGTCTCAATTTAACAATTGCTTTCTCTTTGATTTGTCTAACGCGTTCACGTGTCAAATCAAATCGAAGTCCAATTTCATCTAGGGATAGCTCTTGACTGTCTCCTAGTCCGAAACTCATCTTTAATACTTCTCTTTCTTTCTCTGTTAAGGTTGAAAGAGCTCTGTCAATCTCTCTGCGCAATGAATCTTTCATTACACTGCTGTCTGCTCGTGGTGAGTCTGTGTTCTCTAAGACATCTCCAAGACTTCCGTCTCCATCCTCTCCAAATGGTGCATCCAACGATTTTATCTGATCTGGAATATCCAGTACTTCAGATATCTTATCCTCCGGTACATCCATTTGCTCTGCTAACTCCTCTACAGATGGCTTGCGACCGTTCTCCTGCTCAAATGATGAGATAGCTCGCTTAATCTTGTTTTGCAATCCAACTTGATTAAGTGGAACACGAACGATACGAGATTGCTCTGATAAGGCTTGTTGGATGGATTGACGAACCCACCATACTGCAAATGATATGAATTTGAAACCTCTGGTTTCGTCAAATCTTTCTGCGGCTTTGATAAGACCTAAGTTACCTTCATTGATTAAATCGGTCAAACTCATACCTTTATTCTGGTACTGCTTAGCAACTGAAACCACAAAACGTAGGTTCGCTCTTACTAGTTTGTCTTTGGCTCTTTCTCCTTCTGAACCGCCATTCCGGATACGTTGAGCTAGTTCAACCTCTTCTTCTGTCGTGATGAGTTCTTCTTTAGATATATCTTGCAAGTACTTCTCCAAAGAAGCATCGCGCACTGTAATGGAATTGGTAATCTTTAATTGCCTCATTTTTGTAACAAAAATTTTTAGTCTGCAAAAATACCCATTGTTTCTTATTTTTGCAAATATAAAATGTAAATTTTTGCAAATTTAATCGCCTCGTTTTAGTCCCTATTTATTCTACCTTATCGTTTTTGTTTGCTTTTATCCTATCTATTTTGTTTCTTTTTTGTTTCTTTGTATGAGATAAATGGTTTTCGTATGAAACAGATCCTTTTTTTATTGTCTTGTCTCTTTCTGACCTTTGCCTCCCAGGCAACTTCTGTTCCCCAGGTGTTGATCTATGCGGATTCTTTAGAATCTCTTCAAAATCCAGGCATCGGCTTTTATAGAACTCAGGGGTTACACTTGAAACCAGAGGGGAATAAACCGACGGGGACATGGGGTAATATTTCTCATCTTCGCATGGATATCTCAGAATTTTCGGATAAAGCGGTTCTCAGTGTTAATGAGACAACTCATGATACATTATTCGGTCATTCCCAGCCTCTTACAGATGATGCGCTGGATGCCTTTGAAGCTACGTTAGACGCTGTCCGGAAAAGAGGGAAAACGGCAATTGTGAGGTTTTGCTATGATCCGTATTTTAATGGTTCGGTGAAATGCGACCCTGATCAGTCCGTGATTCTGGGACATCTAAAACAACTTGCTGCAGTCTATGCTCGAAATACGGATGTTATAACCTTTGTGGAACTGGGTATGTACGGCAGCTGGGGTGAAATGCATTCTAGTAATGTCGGAACGAATGAAAACATTGCAGAGGCTCTTCAAACCTTGTTGATGAATACTCCTCCGGAAATAAAAATTGGTGTTAGACGTCCTGATATCGTGGCTACTTGGTTGGGGGTAAAACAGGGTGCTAATTATTCGGGTTTCGATATCCACTCCGATTTATTTGCTAAAGCATGTGAGGCAAAAGGGGATACAATCTTTCGTGTAGGAATGTATAATGATGGATACCTCGGTTCTTATAGTGACTTGGGTACCATCGGTATGGGGGAAACAAATCATCAGATGACACGGGAAATGATGGTGCAATGGCTCGAAACGTACTCTTTGCATACGCCTTATGGCGGGGAACTCGTGGCTAATTATAATGGTGATCACCCTATAAATACACCCTCTTATCTTTCGTATGAGGGATTCAGAACACATACATCGTATCTGAACTATGAATGGCATCAAGCAACAATTTTGGGGTGGAAGGACTCTATTTTTACTGGTGATGATATAGAGTACAAGGGCGTAGATGGTTATACTTATGTTGAAAATCATTTGGGGTATCGGTTTATCTTGCGTAGTTCTTCTCTGTCGGATACTGTGATGAAGAATGGCAAATTAGATCTTTCTCTGGCGATTCAAAATGTGGGATTTGCTAATTTATCCAAACGGTCTATCGTTTCGTTTATTTTAAAGAAGGGAGATTCTGTCTTCGAACTCTTCCCTGATTCTCTTATTGATCCTTTCCAATGGTTGTCGAATCAAACGTCTGAAGTGTCAGCTTCATTATCTCTGCCTCAGGATTTAGAGGAGGGTGAATATGAGCTTTTTATTCGTTTGTCTGAATATGGTGATATTCTTCATGATCAGAATTATCATTGTATTCAATTTGGAAATCCATCTTCTCAGTATGATGCTTCTATTGGGGCTAATAAGATTGGAGAATTTGTGTATGTTCCAACAGAATCTACAGAATTGCGTGATTTTCAGTATCAAACGAGTCTTGTTTGTGATGGTTATCTATTGCTTGAACCTGATGAGTCTGTTACTCTTTTTTCTGTTGATGGACAGTCGATAAAGTCTTTGCGAGATAAGGGAGGTATTGATTTGTCTTTGTATAAGGGGGAGATATTGATGGCGGTTATTCGAAAACAATCGTTTAGAAGGTGCGTAAAAGTGCTGGTGAAATAAGGGTGAATGAGTTAAAACATAAAAAATATGATAAAAATAAAAGGTCTTGTACAGCTTATAACAATCGGAGCATTTGTTTTTTGTTCCTGCTCTAATAGTGAGCAATCCACTAACAATAACAAGGTATCAAATGACGGAGATTCGATTT
>JBGUIU010000117.1:0-17522 GCA_045113275.1 Paludibacteraceae bacterium | reverse complement strand
TCTCTCCAAAAATCTTCTTCACAATTTTTTCCGTAGCACCACGGTTCTCCTGCGAATAGATGGCAGCCATCTGAGCTGTCTTCTCATATAACACAGAGGAGGAATCGTAAAAATCATCCATCAACTTGGCAAATTCCGTTGCATTCGAGATAGAATAAGCACCCCCTCGTTCTATCATATCAACAGCCTCTTTAAACTTATGATAATTAGGACCAAAGAGTACAGGTATTCCATAAACAGATGCTTCTAGTATATTGTGAATACCCACACCAAATCCGCCACCAATATAAGCAACCTGACCATATCTATAAATTGATGATAACAGTCCGAAACAATTGATTATGATACACTCTGCAGATTTCGCTTCCTCTTCATTTGTCGTTGTATATAGAACATACGGACGTTTCAACTTCGCCGTGATAGAATCAATATGTTCTGAATGAATCTCATGAGGGGCAATGATAAACTTTATATCTGGGTGTTCATTGATATACGGAATCAGAATATCCTCATCCTTAGGCCATGAGCTTCCTGCAATAAATACTTTAGCATCACCAACGAACGACTCAATAATAGGTAATTGTTTAGACTTAGCAGCGATATCAGCCACACGATCGAATCGAGTATCACCAGCAAGCGACACATTCTGAATTCCGACAGATGCCAACAAATCCTTCGACTCCTGATTCTGAACAAATAAATGAGTAAAGTTTTTTAGAATATTACAATACCATCGTCCATACCACTGAAAGAAGGCTTGTGATTTACGGAAGATTGCAGATACGATATACGTTGGAATACCATTCTTCTTCAGATAAGATAGATAATTCATCCAAAACTCATATTTAATAAATATGGCATACGAAGGATGTACGATAGACAAGAATCGTTTAACATTCCAAGAAGTATCCATTGGCAAGTAACAAACCACATCGGCACCTTCATAATTCTTTCTCACCTCATAACCTGAAGGGGAAAAGAATGTAAGTAAGATTTTATATTCCGGATTGGTTATGCGAAGCTTCTCAATGATAGGTCTTCCTTGTTCAAATTCGCCCAACGAAGCAGCATGAATCCAAACATATTGAGCATTCGGATCCATTTTCTCTGATAGAAGATCAAAAACGTTTTTTCTCCCTTCTACAAATTTTTTTGCTTTCTCGTCAAAAAAAGAGGCAATCCATGCTCCAAAAGAATAGAGCAGGATGCCTAAATCATACAATAGTTTCATTTTATTACAGTCAAAGCACGTTCTACACGAGCCAACGTTTCATCTTTACCTAATACATCTATGATATTAAAGATATGAGGGCCTTTAGCAGCACCCACTAATGTGATACGGAACGAATTCATCACCGTACCCAAATTATAACCTTTAGAAGCAACCCAATCCAAGACTAACTTTTCATTTTCTTCCACTTTAGAAAAATCAGCTATACCTTTCAAAACGTCAATCAGTTCTGTCAGACATTTAGGGCTCTCCTCTTTCCAACGTTTCTTTAATGACTTCTCGTCATACGTTGTTGGAGCTTCGAAGAAAAAGCTTGTCTGTTCCCACAAATCCTTAGGGAAGTTTATACGTTCCTTTACCAATGAAACGATATAAGAGAGGCGAGACAATTCACATTCATACCCTTTCTCTTTCAAGATTGGTTCAAATAATTTAGCCACCTCTTCATCAGACTTTCTAATTAAATATTCATGATTGAACCAGATACCTTTTTCATAATTGAAGCGGGCACCTGATTTACTTACTCTATCGATGGAGAATAGATCTATCAGTTCTTTCATAGAGAACATTTCCTGATCCGTACCAGGGTTCCATCCCAACAAAGCAAGGAAATTTACAACTGCCTCTGGCTGATAACCCGATTCTCTATAACCTGATGAAATAGCACCAGATACAGGATCATGCCATTCCAATGGGAAAACAGGGAAACCTAAACGATCACCATCACGCTTACTTAGCTTTCCATTTCCTTCTGGTTTCAATAACAAAGGAAGATGGGCAAATTGAGGCATTGTATCAGCCCAGCCAAAGTAACGATATAACAAGACATGCAAAGGTGCAGAAGGCAACCACTCCTCACCACGGATAACATGCGTAATGCCCATCAAATGATCATCCACAATATTAGCCAAGTGATATGTAGGCAATTCATCTGCTGCCTTATACAACACTTTATCATCTAATATATTCGAATTAATAACCACCTTTCCACGTACCATATCATCCACCTCAATATCCTCATCAGGCTGTATTTTCACACGAACCACATATTTTTCTCCTGCCTCAATACGTCTTTTCACCTCATCAGCAGAGAGGGTCAAGGAATTAACACCCGACATACGTGTATGTGAATCATATTGGAAATTAGGGATCTCTTGACGTTTTGCCTCCAACTCAGCAGGTGTATCAAAAGCATAGTATGCGTAACCAGCATCCAACAACTGTTGCACATATTTTTTATAGATTTCACGACGTTCACTCTGTCTGTATGGACCATTCTCACCACCTACACCAACACCTTCATCAAACGTAATACCAAGCCATTTGAAAGCTTCTATGATATAGTCTTCCGCACCAGGGACAAATCTTTGAGAATCCGTATCTTCAATTCTCAACAAAAGATCACCGCCATTCTTTTTGGCAAAAAGATAATTGTATAAACATGTTCTTACTCCACCAATGTGAAGCGGACCCGTTGGACTTGGTGCAAAACGCACACGTACTTTTTTATCTGCCATCTTTTAATAATTCAGAGTAAACTAAATATTATTTATTATTAAATTGGTTCATCGTATTTTGGATACCCGCCAGACAAAAACTTTTAACCATCTCCACTGCAATCGGGATACGTGCTTCCAAAATTTTTGTCTCATCATCCGACCATTCACCTAATACATATTCTACTTGAGCACCTCTCGGAAAGTCATTACCTATACCGAAACGGATTCGAGCATAATTTTGTGTTCCTATCTGGGCTTCTATGCTCTTAAGCCCATTATGTCCACCTGCACCTCCATTTCCTTTCAGCCTCAACGAACCTAACGGAAGGGATAAATCATCAACTACAATCAAGACATTCTCTACAGGTATTTTCTCTTTATTCATCCAATAACGCACAGCATCGCCACTGGCATTCATATACGTGGAAGGCTTCAACAGAAAAAGTTCTGCACTTTTCACTCTTCCAGTCACAGTCGCACCATACCGAGTGTTATTGTCAAAAACAAGGTTGGACGCCTTAGCTAAGGCGTCCAACACTTTGAATCCTATGTTGTGTCGGGTATTGGCATATTCATCACCAATATTTCCCAAGCCCACAATCAAATATTTCATATCAACTATTAAGCGTTTTTAGATGCTCTTGTTGCCTTAACACATACAACAACATTGTTCAATGCATTCAATAGAGTCAACTTATCATATGAAAGAGCTCCAACTTGAATAGATTTGCCAAGACCTAATTTCTCAACGTTTACTGTCAAGAATTCAGGGATATCTTTGTAGTTACCTTTTACTCTCAACTTACGCATTTCTTGAGACAACTTACCTCCCATACGTACACCTTCTGCCAATCCTTCAACCTTCAAAGGTACTTCGATCACGATATCCTTATCTTCAAATACTTTCAAGAAATCGATATGCAATACATTATCCTTTACTGGGTGGAATTGCAAATCTTTCAAGATTGCTTTGTATTTCTTTCCATCGATTGTAAGCTCTACCAAGAAAATCTCTGGCGTGTAGATCAACTTACGTACATCAGCTACACTTACTTGAAAATTCACATTTTCATCTTTTCCTCCATACAATACGCATGGGATCATTTCGTTAGCTCTGATTGCCTTAGTGGCTTTTCTTCCTAAATCCTCATTACTTCTGAGGCTTCCTTTTAATTCAAAAGTCTTCATTTTGTGTTACTCAAAATTAAGTTTTACATAATTTTACTTTTCGTAATGGCTTAATTTCCCATCACACTTTCTAAAAAATTCTAAAAAGCGGTGCAAAGATAACACAAATCTTTTATTTAAACAAATCTTCCCAGTCAGATTTATCGAACGAATCAAATGGATTATTTTGATTGATAAACGAATCGGCCAAGGTTCGTTTTTTGTTCTGCAACTGCAAGACTTTTTCTTCTATTGTATCCTTCATGATAAAACGATACACCATCACATTGTTCATCTGTCCGATTCGATAGGCTCTATCTTCTGCTTGTTGTTCTGCTGCGGGATTCCACCATGGATCAATCAAAAAGACATAATCTGCCGCCGTTAGATTCAACCCTACTCCTCCTGCTTTTAAGGAGATCAAAAAACAAAATGTGTCTGGATCATTCTGAAACTTCTCCACCTCAACATCTCTCCGCTTAACACTACCCGTGATCTTCGAATACGAATAGTTTCGTTCCTGAATTTTCTTCTCTATCACCTCTAGGAACTTCACGAAGTTAGAAAACACCAACACCTTGTGTCCCTCTTCTTTCAGATTTTCTAATCGCATTAGAATCTCCTCCACTTTTGTTGATGCGATATCCTTATCCTCCTCTATCAACGACACCTGATTGGCCATCTGACGCATCAATGTCAACGACGACAAGGCCAACGTCATCTCTTGTGGCTTTCCATACGAAAAGATATCATCCATGATTTTATTTCGCACAGCCGACTTGTATGATTCATACGCCTTCCGATGTTCTTCACTCATCTCGCAATAGACTTCCATCGTAAACTTATCAGGCAATTCCTTGACTACGTCTTTTTTCTTACGACGTAAGATAAACGGCTTGATGATCTGACGAAGCAAAGCATCTCGTTCTTCGTTTTTTTCTTTTATGATAGGTTGTTCAAAGAAACGATGGAAATAGGTTTGCGACCCTAATATGTCTCTATTGATAATATTCATTTGTGTCCAAAGATCCATCATGCCATTCTCTATCGGTGTTCCCGTCATACAATAGAAATGGTTGGCTTTTAATTGAATCACAGCCTTGTAGATTAAGGAGGAAGCATTCTTTAGATTTTGGCTTTCATCCATGATAACGCATTCGAACTGACAATTTTTCAGATACTCTATATCATTCCGAATCATTCCATAGGTAGTAAAGATCAGGTTATAATGGCTGAACACCTTTCCTATCTGCGATGATCGAATTCGTTTTTCTCCCACATAAACATAGTGTGACAACGAAGGGGCAAATTTATTTTTTTCATGGATCCAGTTGAAGACCAATGAGGTAGGCATAATCACCAACGTTGGAGCTTTCGACACGGTCGTTTGTGCAACAGGTTCTTCCACTGGTTGGTCAAACAAAGAAGGCTCACTTGTCTCATAAATCCAGGGAGTCTTTTTCTCCTCCTTCTTTACCGCTGGATAAACATACAAAAGAAACGACAAAAACTGAAGGGTCTTTCCTAATCCCATATCATCAGCCAAGCAACCTCCATAGTTCAGATTATACAACTTTACCAGCCATGAGTATCCCACCACCTGATACGGTCGCAAGGTAGCTCGCAAAGAGGCTGGCACCTTTTCTAATTCATTCATCCGCAGACGAATGTTCTTGGCATTAGAAAAAGAATCTTCCATCATACCGATTAATGAACGACGGATTCGAAGGCCATCCCCCTTCTCTGTCATTCGCATCAGTTCTGAATATTTTGTGAACAACTCTTCGGGCAGAATAACGATTCGTCCGTCAGGCAAACGATATTCACGGCAACCATCCACAATATGATTGCGCAGATGAGCGAAAGGAATTTCAATATCACCGACGTGCACGACCCCTTTCAATTCGAACCAATCAATAGAAGAATCATCCAATTCAATCTCATACGTCACAGGCTCCAAGACATACGAAGACTCGGTTACGTTCTGTTCAATTTTATATTCAGACAAATCTGTTCGATAATGAATCAAGAAATCAATGATAGAACGTTTTTCTTCCTGTTTCTTATTATCGACATAATAAAACCTGTTTTTCTGTTTCAGTCCTAGTTTCAGCAATGCATCTGCATACTCTTTTTCTTTAACTAAATCTCTTATCAACAGATCAAAGGAGTAAGAACTACCTTCGTGCAGCTTCACCAACCGTTCATTCTGGCAATCCATTTCAACTTTCTGATCACCATATTCGAAAGTAAGTTTCAGAGCCACCATACCATCCAAATCCTCCTCCAATGAAAGGATGGGTTGAATCGTATAGTTTCTTCGGTTCAAAGCGAATCCCTGCACCACCACATCCTCTGTTGCAATCGTTTTCTTAACAAAGGATTGCATATACGTAGCGACACTTTGAGAAGGCACATCGATCGTGCGTTTCATAAAGAAGGTGGCGATTTTTTTATAGTTTGTTTTTTCAAAAAGATATAACCGACTCCGAATCACCATACAGCAAGGTTCGTTGCACAAAACAGCAACCTCTTTCGTATCCGTTAAGAATGGAACCGTTGTTATTTTCTCTTGAGATTTTATTTTCAATGAATAGTGAAGCGTATCATTTTCCAACACGAACGAAGGAAGGGACTCATCAAAATCGGAAGGAAGATCAACCTTATCCGAGAGATACAGTTCAAAGTATTTCTTTTTTTTGAAAAACACAGGTACCTGGTGTTGTACCAGCAGTTTAGCAATCTTATAATTAGCACGTTCAACCGATTGAATAATCAGTTCATAATTCGGGAATGAGGAACCGAATTTTTTTTGAAACTCAGCCACAGACAACTTATCTCTGACCAATCGTTTCATAACGTACGATTCACTCGTCGTTTCATATAGTGACACAATCTCTTTTTGCCACTCTTCTAAATCGAATTGTTCTTGATTTTGCTTTGTAATCCAGTTGTCGATAAGGCTCTTCCCTTCCTCCTGAGGAGATAAAGACGCAGGTCTAAACACATATTTCCACAAAGGGTGAGAAGAGACTAAGACAGAGAACATGAGCTATCTATATAAAAAAGACTGGAAACAGGACATTCCTATTTCCAGTCTTTTGAAGTTAATCTTATTTAGTCAAATAATTTTCGCTAATAGAACGATTATCCATCACACGTTGAATAGTATCAGCGAACAACGGAGCTACAGAAAGGATATGTGCTTTCTTACAGTTCTTGTGGAAAGGAATTGAGTTGGTGAAAATAATTTCTTCCAAGCTAGATTCATCCACACGAGTGCTAGCAGGATCGGACATCACTGCATGAGAAACAACCGCACGAACTGAAAGAGCACCTGCATTAGACATAAGACCAGCCGCCTTTGTCAAGGTACCCGCTGTATCGACCATATCATCCAAGATCACCACGTTTTTACCTTTCACATCACCGATGATCGTCATTTCACTTACAACATTAGCTTTTTCACGACTCTTATGGCAAAGCACCATTGGACAACCCAAGTACTTAGAATAAGAGTTGGCTCTTTTAGAACCACCGACATCAGGAGAAGCAATAACCAAATTCTCCAAATTCATAGATTGAATATAAGGCAAGAATACAGTTGAAGCATACAAATGATCTACAGGAACATTAAAGAATCCTTGAATCTGATCTGCATGCAAATCCATCGTAATCAAACGATCAATACCTGCTGTTGTCAACATATCTGCCACCAACTTGGCACCAATAGCCACACGTGGTTTATCTTTACGATCTTGACGTGCCCAACCGAAATAAGGGATAACTGCAATGATCTTATATGCAGAAGCACGCTTAGCTGCATCAATCATCAAAAGTAACTCCATCAAATTATCTGCAGTAGGAACCGTAGATTGTACCAAGAATACATAATGACCACGAACGGATTCTTCGTAAGACACTCCGAATTCCCCATCTGCAAACTTCTGCAGATTTATTTTACCTAATTCGCAACCTAAACAGTTGCATATTTCTTCTGCCAGATACTTTGTATTAGAACCGGCAAAAACTGAAAAAGGATGTTGACTGTCCATTGATTATTTATGATTTAAATTCCTTTGTCGTTTTAAAAACTTCTGCAAAATTAATACAAATTTCCTTCTATCCTTATTTTTTCCAAGACTATTTTTCTTTTAGTTTTAAACAACCCAGCCATTCGCTTCGTTCGCTTCATAGTCATCTATGATTTTGTCATCGTTATTAGTAGTAATGAATCTTTCAAAAATAATCATTTGTAATTAGATTATGATTATCATTTTTCATTCTATCTTTGTACATCCTAATTATGGTATCGCGATGAATGAAGAAGACATTTTTATAGCAAAAAAAATTCGTTGTACGGCTGTACGTCTTTTAGTATGGAAAGAGATGCATCATTTTGATTATGCCTTTTCTTTATCCGATCTAGAAGAGCGTCTTTATACCATTGATAAATCTTCGTTATTCCGAACCATCATGTTATTCAAGGAGAAAGAGATGCTCCATGAGATAGATGATGGTAGTGGTTCTGTTAAATATTGTATTTGTGATTGTACCGATGAGACAAGTCATCAGCACCATGTCCATATCTCCTGCACTCATTGCAAAAAAACCTATTGTATCAAAACGCTCTCTGTCCCTTTCGTCAATCTCCCAAAAGATTTTGAGGTGGATGAGATCTGTTATATCGTAAAAGGCACCTGTGCTAAATGTAGAAAGAAAAGATAATGTCACATTGACAAACTTCCTCTAATCCTTTTCATCGATTCACAACTTTTTTTATTGTTTTTTTTGTGTTTTGTTTCTAACTTTGCAAACTCTGATATAAAACTATATCAGTGAAATAATTAACGCCGAATGGGAAACAAAAAAAAAATCATTATTATTGGAGGTGGAGTTTCAGGAATGTCTGTTGGCATCTATGCTCAGCTCAATGGGTTTGACTCTCAAATCATTGAGAAGCACAGCATTGCTGGCGGAATCTGTACCGCATGGTTTCGAAAGAAATATAGATTTGATTATAGCATACAATGGTTAGTGGGCACCAAAGAGGGTGCTTTTCACGACACGATGTGCGAGACAGGCATCATAGATGACTCTACCAAGATCATCAATGCTGAGATTCACAATAGAAATGTGGCAAAAGATGGTACAGACCTCATCATCTATACCAATCTTTGGAAATGGGAGAAATATCTTTTATCCATTTCTCGAAAAGACTGGAAAGCCATCAGCCGACTTTGTCGTGATATCCGATGGGCCTCTCATCTTCGTCCGTTTGACATTGCTCCTGCCTTCCGTACTCCCCTACACTATCTCGTGGCATTTTTCAAATGTTTCCCTTCTTTATGTATGGCGGCGCTTCACAAAGGGCAAACCTATACTCAATACATAAAATCTCTGAAAATTAAAAATCCAGAACTTGAGAAAAAGCTTCTGAACATCTATGGCGAAGGAAACTATTCCGCCTACGCATTTCTGTTAATCATGGGTTGGTACTTTAGAAAAAATGCCGGCTATCCTATTGGTGGTTCTTTAGGTGTTGCAGAAAGAATGCAGAAGCGTTACGAATCACTTGGCGGTGAATTTCTCTTCAAAAAGAATGTTGAGGAAATCATTATAGAAAACAATGTTGCCAAAGGAGTTCGATTGTCAGATGGAACCATCATAGATGCCGATTACGTTGTGAGTGCGGCAGATGGTCACAACACTCTCTACAATCTTCTCAAAGGGAAGTACCGTTCTCCTAAACTGGACAAAGTATATGCCAGCTGGCAACTTTTCACCTCTATGGTACAAGTTTCTTTTGGTATCAACAAAGATTTAAAGACAGATTTCAACATACAAGTCATTTTGGCAGGTGGAGAAAAAATTGGAAGTACGACTCTTGCACACAATTACAGGATTCTCAACTACAATTTCGATCCTACTATGGCACCGGAAGGGAAATCATGTATCATCATCCGATACGATAGTCCGTACCATCTTTGGGAGAAGATGACCGATGAAGAGTATAAAGAAGAGAAGAAAAAAATTGAAGAGGATGCATTGAAGATTCTTGAGAAACATTATCCTGGCAGTTCAGAATTTGTTGAGGTCTGCGACGTCGCCACTCCAAAAACTACGATTCGTTATACAGGTGCATGGAAAGGATCTTACGAAGGTTTTATTCCTTCTCCAAAGAATGTGGTAGATCAATTAGACCAAAAGATACCTAATCTAGATCATTTCTACTTAGCGGGTCAATGGTTGTTCCCAGGTGGTGGCATTCCACCTTCTGTTCATTCTGGCAAATGGGCTCTTCAACTGATATGCAGAGATGAAGGGAAAAAATTCGTCAGCAAATAAAGACAATTAAGTTAGTCAACAATATATTAATCGCCTACATTTGAGTAACTCAGAAGATACCAAACGTAGGCGATTAAACTTATCTACTCTTAGCTATTACGCTCTTATTGTGCTTTTTCTTTCTTGGTCAATTTCAATACTATATTTCCATCTTCCACCACAACATTACTTGTTTTTTCAGTGACAAGTTCCATCTTCCAATTTCCTCTGGACCAACGAGATGCGTTATAAGTGTCAAAATCATCTGTCCAACGTTCTGTAAACGTTCCTGTTTCAGTATCATAGTCATACACTTTAACGTAATCAATATATTGCGCTATTGGAATATTCTTCTGATCAAATTGTCCGACCCAACCCACACTAGAGCTTGCCCAAAGGTTGAATCGAAGACTTTGAGACTCAACTAAACTTTTCACCTGCTCCTGTGTCTTAGTATCAGTCATTCCAACCGTCGTTCTTTGTACCTCGCCATCAAGAAACCAAGTCACATATTCAGGTGTCCATTCTATCGTATAGACATGGTATTCACTATCGACCGGAGAAGCAAGATTGTGAATTTTCTCTGACGTCACCTTAGAACTCAACTCTCCTGTGATGATATTCGATTGAAAAGCTGCAGGATACTTTCCGATCACCTCAATATCAATCTCGTTCCAAATCTTACCATTTCCCATATAAGAGTCATTATAATAAAGGAACATTGAACTGATACAGCCCGGTGCGTATGCCATCTTCATTCTTACCTCAAATCGACCATACTTAAATGATTCAAGGGTATAAAGTTCTGCTCCATGATACTCAAAATCAGCATTCGTAGCGTTATTTTGATTCTGAGTGGAATCATTCTGAAGATTTTCAGGAGTGACAGGTATTGTTTTGTCCTCATCATCATCGTCCTTAGAACATGACAACACTGTTGCCACAAGTCCTATACATAAAAAATAGTGTAAATGCTTCATACGATATTTTATTTTTATTATTATGACTACAAAGATAACTAATAATTCAAAATACACAATCTTCCATCAACTAGATCTCCCTCTTTTCCCTGTTGAAAGAACCTCCAATTTTTTAAACTCTATCTTGTGAGGCATTTCCGGTCTAGATAGTTTTGTCTTTAACCATAGTTTCAAATCTGCTTCTGCAATAGATACATCTTCACGTAACTCGACAACAGCATTTAGCACAAATCCGAACTCTTCATTGGGTACGCCAAAGACCTTCGATGTCACCACATCCGGATGCTGATTAATAATCTGCTCTACGCTTTCTGGAAACACATTCTCACCTCCGCACACCACCATATTCTTTGCGATTCCTCTATGAAAATAATAGCCATTTTCATCTCTATACATAAAATCTCCTGTGCTTTGCCATTGGTTCTGTGCTCCTATCATAGCCCATTTGGAACGCACCCACAACACTCCTACTCCATTCTCATCAACATCACGAACATCACACTCCACTCCTTTTATCGGTTTTCCTAGCGTAGTCTCACTGTTCACATCTAAATCTGCCGGTGTGGCCATCATAAAGAATCCAGCTTCCGATGTACCATATAGATTAAACATCACTGGTCCTAATTGAGCATGAGTCTCCTCCACCAATTTCTTATCCAAACGATCTCCTCCACTGATGATGCACTTCACACTCCTCATCTGCTCCGTTGCTCTTGGCGCCTGCCACATCCGGGTCAACATAGTCGGCACAATTGGCAACACCTCCACCTTCTCTCGCTCCACTACATTCAGCGCATCTTCCGTATGGAAATGACGAGACATACATATCTTCTTGCCCATAGCCATTGCAATGATAAGGACACCCAAGCCAAATCCATGATAGAACGGCAGTGCCAAAAAGACACTCTTATACTCTTGTATTTTAATATCCTCTAACAACGCAAAAAAGGGTGGCAAGAACTGAAAGAGCGAAGTCTTACGTGAGGCTTCCTTATAATTACCACTCGTACCACCGGTCAGGACCGCTATCTGTCCGCCTTGAAACACATGAGGCAAGCCCTTCCCTGTTAATCTTCCCGATGCTTTTGAAAGTTTCTCTTGTAACTCATCTGTCGTTATTGTCTGACATTCCACACATGCAGGTATGCACTTCTCTTTCAACTCCTCATCATATATCAACCAATCCAACTTCTTTGCTTGAAGCAAGCCTGCCATCTTCTCCGACCCTATATCTGTATTCAACAAGCGGATATGTACCCCTAAACGAGACAAAGCCGGGAGCAACATGGCCGACAAAGTATGGTTTCTGCACAACACACCGACATACATATTCTTTCGCAATCCTTTGTCATGATAGAGCATCTTAGTGAGGAGAATTGCTTTGTCATACAACTCGCCATAACGAAGTGATTCATCTTCCATCACAATAGCCTCCTGCGCTCCATAATAGGTACGGGAGAAGCGAAGAATTGACATGATAGTGAGTCCCTCACGCAAGAAACTATATATCAAACGCAAGAACCCAATAGGTGTAATGAAATGTAACTTATATAAGACATTGATTAACGTATTCATGACTTAAAAGAAACGACGATAAATAAAGCGGATAATAGGAGAAAGCAGATTGGCAAGTGGCGATGAGATGCGTGCCCACCATGGCATATACGAATGACGTCCATTGATCGACAAATAGAGCAATACATCAGCGGCCTCTGCTGCCGAATAGGCAGGCATTCGTTTATAGGTGGTATTTACATCCGACATGGCCGTATGAACCAATGGCATATAAGCTATCTTCATCCGTACCCCCCATGTTGCATACTCTACATCGGCCGTCCTACACCATACATTTGCAGCCTCTTTCGATGCATGATAAGCAGACCAACCCGGTGCCATTGGATAGAGGGTACTCACCGATGAAGTATAAATTATTTTACCCTTCGCGCACTTGAGGTTGGGTTGCAAGGCTAACGACAAAGACACCAAGGTTCGGAAATTCAGATCCATGGTTCGATCAAAATCATGCAGTCGATCCAGCGAATCAACCAACTTTCGATGAATCGATTTCCCTGCATTGACAAACAGGTAATCAACCTGAGGCAGCTGTTGAGCAAGTTCGGTACAAAGAAGGTTTAACGCCTCCCTATCACGTAAGTCAACCGCTTTATAAAATGCCTGGCAACCTGCCTCTAAAGCCTGTTCATACAACTCTTGAAGTTCAGGTTCCGAACGAGCAATCAGATATAGATTAGCCTTGACAGCGATTAACGATTGAGCTAACGCCCGGCCGATACCTCTCGATGCGCCAGTTATGATAACCCATTTACCCTCGAAACAGGTCCTGCGTTTGGTTATACCCACCTCATGAGTTGGATAGATGATTCGTTTTATTAAGTTCATTGTCATTTAATTACAACGCAAAAATACCGGAAAAGACATATAATAGGATCAGGCTCTATTCAAAGAAAAAGGGGAACAGATAAATTCCATTCCCCCATATCCTAGATTACACTTTACTCAGTGGTCTTAATTACTTTGCAGCATCGATAGCTTCAGAGATAGCAACAAAGATCTCTTCAATTGAACCAACACCCTTGATATCTACGCAAGTACCTTCTTTCTTGTAGAAATCGATAACAGGAGTAGTATCTCTGTTGTATGTATCAAGACGTTTTTTGATAGTCTCCAAGTTATCATCAGAACGTCCAGAAGTTTTACCTCTTTCCAACAAACGTTTGATTAACTCTTCTTCATCAACTTGAATGTTCAACATAACTGAAACATCTGTTCCACGTTTGTTCAACAAGTTCTTCAATGCCTCAGCTTGTGCGTATGTACGAGGGAAACCATCAAAGATAACACCTGCAGCATCCTTCACGCTATCCAACTCAGCATCCATCATATTGATGATCAACTCATCAGTCACCAATTTTCCTTCGTCGATAAACTTCTTAGCTGTTTTACCTAATTCTGTTTGATCAGCGATTTGCTTTCTCAAGATATCACCTGTTGAAAAGTGCTTGAAACCATACTTTTTGATAATATTCTCACTCTGAGTTCCTTTACCTGAACCTGGAGCACCGAAAATAACTACGTTTTTCATTTTTATAAATTTAAATATACAAAACTAATCTCTCTTTCTAATGATGCGCAAAAGTAGTATTTTTTATTGAATCTACGAAAATTAATATCTCCTCATTTCTTGATTGGACCTATGCAACGCATCACTCCGTATAATACAATGCGGGTAAATTTCTGCCACATCCATCATAATCCAGTCCGTACCCGACCACAAACTTATTAGGAAGATTCATTCCCACATAATCAATCTCAAACTGATTCTTGAAACACTCTGGTTTACAAAACATACTGACGACAGCGACCGATTTAGGATGGAATTTTTTTATTTCTTCCAAAAAGGCTTTCATCGTAGTTCCAGAATCTATCATATCTTCTAATAAAATGACATCTCTATCCTTCACGGTCTCAGGAATGGGCAACACAGCCGTCACCTTCCCTGTTGAATGCATTCCTTCGTACGATGTGTATTTCACACATGCCATATTGACGGGATGTGAGATATGACGAAGGAAATCAGCCGCAAATACAAATGCGCCATTCATCATCACCAGATAAAACGGATCTTTATCTTCATAATCGGCCATCACTTTTTTTGCCAAATCAGCGACCGACATCTTTAATTGCTCTGCTGAGACAAATTCTTTGAATTCTCTATCATTAATTATCATATAATCCTATATTTAATCGTTTTCCTTTTTTGCGATCAATAACGATGCCAAGATACTTACCGTCAAAATACCAAGAATAACACACAACGATATTCCTGTTCCTATTTCAATATGTAGAAATGTATGTAATAACATCTTAACACCTATGAATATCAACAAAAAGCTCACGCCCGTCTTCAAATATCTGAAAAGATTCATAATTGAACTCAACATAAAGAAAAGAGACCGCAACCCCAATATGGCAAATATATTTGAAAAGAATACGATATACGGATCCTGCGTCACCGAGAATATAGCAGGTATAGAATCCACAGCAAAGATAATATCAGAGAACTCGATTACCAGCAGAACAAGGAACAACGAGGTTGCATAGATTTTCCCTTCATGTCTCACAAAGAAACTATGACCCTTGTACTCTCTCAACAAGCGAAAATGTTTAGAAAAGAACTTCACCACGGGATGATTCTCCGTATCTATCTGTTCTTCTTCTTCCTTCGCAAAAATCATCTTTATACCCGACACCACCAAAACGACTCCGAAAATAGCTAATATCCATGCAAACCGCTGAATCAAAGCTGCACTTAAAAAGATAAAGATGAATCGCAAGATAATAGCGCCCAAGATTCCCCAAAACAATACTCTATGATAATATTTCTGATCTATACCAAAGCCCATAAAGATCATAATCATCACAAAGATATTATCCAGGGATAATGATTTCTCTATTAAATAACCTGTGAAATACTCCAACGTTAAAACCTGCCTATAGTTTTGTAGGTTTTCTTCCCAACTCAACAACGGATCAATCGTCAGGCCATGTCCATGCCGAGCATTGATCTCTACCAAACGCTCCATACTATTCACGCCATGAATATAATCACCAAAGAAATAGATCACGCCACCAAACACACACGATATAACAATCCAAAAAAGAGTCCACCGTAAGGATTCTTTAAAGGATATCACATGATCTTCTTTGTGAAACACACATAGGTCTAGTGCCAGTAGTGAAACAATCAACGCCAAGAATCCGACGAAGGATACTATATCATATACACTCATTCTACTCTTTTATTTTTTTACAAAAATAAAGTATTTTCTTTAGTCCACAACCAGTCTGTAACTTTTCGTTTCTTTTTCTGTGGTTACAATCAGAATATAGATGCCTGTTGAAACAAAAGACGAAATATCTATTCCTTCATACGATAGTGTATCCACCTTACGACAGACACCTCGCATATCTAAGATTGTAAACATTCCCTTTGGTCTATTTGTAGAATTGAAATAGAGATATCCCTTTGAATAATAGAATGTTAAATCGGACTGACTATCTACCTTTTGTAAAGAGGTAGGATCTTCTCCTTCTGTGCATATTCTCCATAAAGATGAGAGCGAATTGTTTTGCGGAGTACTCTGTATCACATCTCCCTTCTCCGTAAGGATCGAATAACCACTATGTACAAAGTTCATGCTCACCACAAAATCCGAATACTCTTTTTCTCTCTGCAGAGCCACCTGCTGATGAGCCTTACCGTTCCATTCCCACAATCCGACCGCAGCATCCTTGTTTTTTGATTCATTAGGAATCTCAAGCACTCTATCTCCAAAACTAATCCGGTAGGCACTACCTGTTTCTGTTATTGTCGCTAATGAAGAAGCAGAAGAACAATCGCCCAACTTTATATCATATTCATCCGCCTGCATACATTGATGTTCATCTAACGAATAAAAACGAACTTTTCCAGAAGGCAAATCAATGGCGGGATTCTTTTTCCACACACGTATCCAGTCACACTCCAAATAAGCTGGATTGTTTGCGGTAACCTGAATAGGACGATCACCCGATATTGCCCAACCACCAATGGCAAGATTCACAATGATATACATAGCTTTAGCTTGACTAATCTCCGTCGGACGATTATAACTTGCCACCAGTTTATCATCGAAATAAAAATTCATGTACTCACTATTCCACTCCAACCCATAATTATGGAAATCGGCAGACTTATCAGGTCCTGAATGGGTTCCTCCGAATGATGCTTCATGATCCCATGCCGATCCATGAGAAGCATACCAATCGGTGTTTGTATAATGGAAATAGTAATGATTCACGGTTCTCTCATGAGGAACTTCAAATATATCTATTTCTGGAGGCCATCCATCCTGAAGCATCCAGAAAGCAGGCCACGTACCTAATTGGTTAGGCATCTTAAATCGTCCTTCAATATACCCATATTGTATCTCGAATTTTCCTCTTGTATCAATAGCTCCAGAAGTATAATCTAACGAATAGGTGTTTCCTCCATTAGTGCAAGTCTGAGGTGCTTGGGGATGACGTTTAGCTTCTCCTTTTATATGCAACAGACCATTGGAAACAGAAACATTTTCTTCCACACAATAGGCCTGATGATTATGGGTATGTCCCCAGTTGTAGGTAGGATTCCATTTGGATTTATCCAACGATGATCCTTCAAAATCATCTTCAAACACGATACTCCACCCACTTAAATTAGCAGGAGGCGAAGCATATCCTAAAAACACTACAAAAGATAAAAATATAACAAGAATA
>JBGUIU010000116.1:0-10472 GCA_045113275.1 Paludibacteraceae bacterium | reverse complement strand
TTATTCATATATTCATTATACTCTGTTGGAAAGCTGGAGCCAAATAAGAAAAAGTTATATATTTCCCAAAAACCTGCATCGATGATCTCTTTTTGAAATTTGAATAATCCATTGCTGTAGGATGGATTGTCATAAAGTGATTCGCATATATCTTTTCTTAGTTGACAGATGTCGTTGAATGAAAGTTTGTTGGTTTTGTAATGGGATGGAGATAGTTGACCGATTGATTTAGTGGTGGATAACTCGTAATATATCTCGAAAGGAATGAGATTTAACAGTTGTTTTTCTGTGGGGGTTTTGCTGAGATAAATGGTGTGATTTTGAGTTAAACTAACCTTCAGACAGGTATCGTTTTCGTACTTGATACTATTGTTTAGTGCTGAAACTATATCTTCGCATATAGATGTTCCTCGCGATGAATTAGGCTCTAACAGTTTGAGCATCTCACCATATAGAAATCCCCATATTGGTTCACTGGAGTTCAGATAAATATGTGCTGCTTTGTAATAGTTGGTTGCATACATAGGATCAACGCTGATACCTTCTTCAAAACATTGTAATGCTTGATTGTAATCTTTTTGTGATAAAAATACGGTTCCCTTCTCCATGTGAAGGAATCCTGATTTAGGAAATTTCTTTAATCCTTCTTGATATGTCATGATGGACTTTTGTTTTTGCCCTATGTAGTCATAGGCATTCCCTTTTAGCTGATAGAATCTCTCATCCTTATTGGGAGATTTCTCTATCTTTTTCAGGTTTTTTATTACGCTGGCATAATCTCCTTTTGCATATATTGAGTAACAGTACTCGTAGTTAATGATATAGTTTTTAGGATGTTTGTTCACTAATTTTTCTAACACGATGATAGACGAATCAGTTTTTCCTTGGTCAACTAACCATACACCATACTTGAGTGTTTCAATATCTTCTTTTGATAATTGATCATCTTTGGAAAACAGAAGGAACGTGTTGTTTAAGAAGAAGATAAGTAATAGGAGGGTTCTAAAGTGTGTGTTCATACTATTTTGTATTAGAAGGTAAAAAAAAGAGAGAACCCGTAAAAGAATGGGTTCTCTCGATGATATTAGCAATTCTTTAGCTCTTTCAGTAATGTTTTGTTCTCCTCTGGAGTACCAACGGTGATACGTAGGCAATTGTCACAAAGTATTACTGTGTTTCGGTTGCGGACAATAATTCCTTTAGATACTAGATGATTGTATGTCTTGGTTGCATTTTGTACCTTAACCAAGATGAAATTAGCATCTGTTGGGTAAATCTTTTCCACGATAGGTAACTTTTGTAGCTCGCTGATAAGTTTACCACGCTCTTCTAATATTGTCTTTATCCAAAGGTCAACTTCAGATTTGTTGGTTAGTATATTTAACGCTTGTTTCTGCGTTAGAATATTAACATTATAAGGATATTTAACCTTATTAAATAGCGCAATAATATTTTCAGATGCAAATGCCATACCTAAACGGATACCTGCACTGGCCCATGCCTTAGAGAGCGTCTGAAGAACAATAAGATTTGGGAATTCTTTTAGACGTTTTGTCCAGCTAGGTTGTGAGGAAAAATCGATATAAGCTTCATCAACCACTACGATACCATTAAATGACTTCAGAAGTTTTTCGATTTCTGATCCATTAAGTGCGTTTCCGGTAGGATTGTTAGGTGAGCATAGCCAGATGACACGTGTCTTTTCATTGACTTTCGCCAGTAATGTATCAGCACTGAACTGGAAATTGTCATCAAGCTCAATGCTTTTGTACTGTACGTTGTTGATATCTGCACAGACTCCATACATTCCGTAGGTAGGTGCAATGGCTATTACATTGTCTTCTTTGGGCTCACAGAAGATACGATATACAAGGTCGATCGCTTCGTCGCTTCCGTTCCCTAAAAAGATATTTTTTTTACTGATTCCTTTTATCTTCTTGATTTGCTCCTTGACTTTTAGTTGAAGTGGGTCAGGGTAGCGGTTGAAGGGATTGTTATACGGATTTTCGTTTGCATCTAGATAGACGGAAGCTTCTCCCTTGAATTCATCCCTTGCACAAGAGTAGGGCTTCAGCTTCCATATATTGGGTCGGATGATTTTTGATAATTCGAACATAAGCCAAAATGTTTAATGTTTGACATTTATTTTCTACGGAGAATCACGGCATTTTGATGAGCGAATAGCTGTTCGTTGTTTGCCATTGTTTCAATTGCATCACCGATGTGTTCTAATCCTTCTTTCGTAATTTCCTGATATGTAATCTTTTTGCGGAAACTATCTAAGTTGACACCGCTGTAAGCTTTTGCATATCCGTTGGTTGGGAGTGTATGGTTGGTGCCCGATGCGTAGTCGCCTGCACTCTCAGGGGTATAATGACCTAAGAAGATAGAGCCTGCATTGTCGATTTGTTCCGCAATAGCACGATAGTTATTAGCCGAGATGATAAGATGCTCTGGAGCGTAGGAGTTACTTAATGCGATGGCTTCGTCGATGGTATGAACGATGAATATCTTGCTGTTGGCGATGGATTTCTCAGCAATCTCTTTGCGAGGAAGCTTGTCCAACTGTGTTCCAACTTCAGTCATCACTTTCTCTGCCAATTGTTCGCTCGTTGTAATCAAGATGGCTTGGCTGTCAACTCCATGTTCGGCTTGTGACAGAAGGTCAGAAGCCACAAAGACTGGATTGGCAGAATCATCGGCAAGTACTTCTACTTCTGATGGACCTGCAGGCATGTCAATGGCAACATCCTTCAAACTTACCATTTGTTTAGCTGCTGTTACATATTGATTTCCTGGGCCAAATATCTTGTACACCTTAGGAACGCTCTCTGTACCATAAGCCATAGAAGCGATAGCTTGAACACCACCTATCTTGAATATCTTATTGACTCCCGCTGTTTTTGCAGCATAGAGTACAGCGGGATGTACCTTTCCTTCTTTGTTAGGAGGAGTACATAATACGATCTCTTTGCATCCTGCTATTTGGGCAGGAATGGCAAGCATCAATACGGTTGAAAAGAGGGGAGCGGTTCCTCCTGGTATGTAGAGACCGACCTTTTCAATTGCTTTAGCCTTTTGCCAACAGGTAACGCCTGGCATTGTCTCTACGCAAGGCAGTTCCTGATCTTGGGCTTTGTGAAATTTTTGGATGTTCCCTTTTGCTAAAAGAATAGCTTCTTTCAGTTCCTTAGAAACAAGACCCTCTGCTTCCTTTATCTCCTCATCTGTAACGATTAGAGAAGAGAGGTTTACCTTATCGAATTTCAGTTCATATGCTTTTACAGCGTCATCCCCTTTCGCTTTAACATCGTTCAATACCGTGCGAACAGTATCGAAGAGTGTTGCGTTGTCGAATGTGGGACGAGCTAAGAGCCCTGCCCATTCAGATTCCGCTGGATATTTATATATTTTCATAACTATCTATGTCTATAACGGTTGTTAAAGAATCATTTTCTCGATTGGAACGACTAATATGCCTTCTGCGCCAAGGGCTTTCAGTTGGCTGATGATGTCCCAGAAGGTCTTTTCTGAAATGACAGAATGGAGAGATGACCAGCCCTCTTTTACTAGAGGAGTGACTGTTGGCGCTTTCATGCCAGGAAGGATCTTGCATACTTCTTCAATCTTATCATTAGGGATGTTTAAAATGATATACTTCTTTCCTTCTGCATTTTTATATGAATCAAAGCGGAATAGTAGTTCGTTTAGAATCTCTTTCTTCTCAGCACTTAGATTTGGGTTGCCGATTAGGATAGCTTCTGATTTCAAGACTACTTCTACTTCCTTCAGATTGTTACTGACAAGTGTGCTACCTGAACTAACGATATCAAAGATACAATCAGCTAGACCTATACCTGGAGCAATCTCTACAGAACCTGTGATGACATGTATCTCTGCCTTAATTTTATTCTTATCTAAGAAGTCTTGTAGGATATAAGGGTAGGATGTAGCAATCTTCTTTCCGTTGAACCATTGTATGCTTTGGTAGTCCACCTCTTTTGGAATTGCTAGGGAAAGGCGACATTTGCTGAAATCAAGACGTTTGATTAAATCTGCTTTCTCATGACGCTCTACAAACTCGTTTTCACCTACGATACCTACATCTGCAATGCCACTTGCTACGGCTTGAGGAATATCATCATCACGTAAGTAAAGTATTTCAACAGGGAAATTAGAGGCTGGAGCCAGAAGAGTTCTCTTAGCTGAACTGATTTTGATACTAGACTCTGCCAACATTGTCATGGTCTCTTCGAACAAACGACCTTTTGCTTGAACTGCAATTCTTAACATAATTATATTTCGTTTTTTTGTTGTTATTTTATCATCTTGAATTTAGTATGATGTCTTAAAAAGAAAGGGCTTACCTTCATCGGCAAGCCCCTTATTTTTTATTGCATACACAATCGCTCACCGAAACTATCGCTGATAATGATGATGATTGTGATGATGCGTATTTAACATATACTCTTTTTTTAATTACGATGCAAAGGTATAAATAAATTATGAATCAACCATATAGATTTATAAATTATTTTGTGCACCTTGTGCAACTTTACTTATTACATTTCTTATAGAAGCCTTCTGCTGTTTCGATGATGTAAACACCTTTAGGTAAAGAGAGGAAGGTCTCTTCTGAGTAAGGTGCCAGATAAACACCGTTTATGTTGTAAATCGCTTTTTCTACGTTGGCATCTTCTGATGAAGTGAGTTCAAGACCAGTGAAATCTTGAATTGGTCCGTTGTAAGATTCGCCTGACTCACCCTTTTGATATACTTTAACGTAGTTTACATACATCTTGGCATCTCCGTTGGCAAGTGCTGTGATTCCGTTGGCATCATAGATACGAGAGAAATCACCTCCAATAGCTAGATTGAAGAGGACAAAGAAATCGTGGTGGAAATAGTTTCCTGCACTGCTTTGTGAACTTTTGTCTGAGATGCTTAGTTCGAAATAAGGGTCACTGTCCGGATAGCGGTCTTGGTCAACATACATGACAATCTTATCCTTGTCCCAATAGAGGGTGTAGAGGTGGAACTGATCATCCTGTAAGGAGTAATTCCATGTGTTGAATTTTGAGTGGCTAGGGTGATTACCGTTGGACATTGGTCCCCAGTGGCAAGCACCGTTGAAATAACGATCTTGTGTGCCTCTTGAGAAACAATCTGAGTTACCCATTTCCAATACGTCAATCTCTCCACAGTTTGGCCAGTTGTTTCGGTCGATGTCGTCACCTAACAACCAGAATGCAGGCCATAAACCGTTGGCTGTCTTCGGTAGTTTGATGCTGGCTTCCAGTTTTCCGTGGCAGAAACGCATTCTGCCTTGCGTGGTAAGACGTCCGGATGTGAAATCCTTAGAGCCATATCGTTGTCTTTTAGCAGTGATGATGAGGCATCCGTTTCCTTGTCCGTCTTTTCCTACTGTGACATTATCTTTAATGTAGTATTGAAGCTCATTGTTTCCTCCTCCATCATCACGTACCTCCACATTCCATACGTTGGTGTCAAGATGTCCTTCATCAAAGAGATCTTGCCATACGAGGTGATATCCGTTGGTTTGACCCGTACCATTTTGTGAATTAGGATCAATTTCGATAGCTTGTTGTTGTGCTTTCTTATGAAGAGTTATCTCGTCTATATACACGACAATGTTTTCGTTGGTTTCTTCAACTCTATCTACCATGACGAAGAAATCGTGATAGGTGCCTGATAGGGCGCTTCTCAAATCAAATTTGACGGTGGTCCAGTCGGACGTAGATGGGTAATTGACGGTTGACTCGTATGTTTCGTCGTTAGGACCTGATTCCAACTTAAAAGAGACATCACCTCTCTTTGTCTTCATAAATTTGATGGTGGCATAGTCATATCCATCATCGTCTGAACTGATTTTGGCTGACAACTCTCCCCTGAGAATGACACCAGCCCAGCTGACAGACCCTGGTTTACGAGTACATTTTAATACTTTTGATGATGAGTTTTCAGATGATTTAGATGGATTATCTACAATTTCAAATGAGATGTGTGAGGCATCGTTGATTGGCACCCAATCTTTTAATCCGTTTTCGAAATCATCTATCACCAATGAATTTTGTGCAGAAACTACACCACTAATAGTGAGTATCCCCCATGTAATAATGTTCCTTAATTTCATATTCTTTTGTTTTTTATGTCGCAAATATAATAATATCAAGCAGATTATAATATAAAAAATGTTGTATATATTTTAATTTTTGTGTCAAGGTAGTAAAATCTAACGTTAAAATCCTTACCTTTGTAGTTGTAATTTAAATGTAAAAAAAGAAAAACTATGTCAGAGTTAAACATTGATTGGGCTAATCTTAAGTTCGGATATATGCCGACGGATTATAATGTGCGTTGTTATTTCAGAAATGGCGCATGGGGAGAGATAGAAGTTAGTTCAGAAGAATCAATTAACATCCATATGGCAGCTACTTGTCTTCATTATGGACAAGAGGCATTCGAGGGTTTGAAGGCGTATCGTTGCAAGGATGGTAAGATTCGTATCTTCCGTATGGAAGCAAATGCAGAGCGTTTGCAATCCACTTGTCGTGGTATCTTGATGCCAGAGTTATCAACAGAAAAGTTCTGTGAGATGATTAAGAAGGTGGTGAAGTTGAATGAGCGTTTCATTCCGCCATACGAGAGTGGTGCTTCTCTTTATATCCGCCCATTGTTAATTGGTACAGGTGCACAGGTAGGTGTTCATCCTGCTAATGAATATCTTTTTGTGGTATTCGTAACTCCAGTAGGACCTTACTTCAAAGGCGGTTTCTTCGCTAATCCATATGTAGTTATTCGTGAATACGACCGTTCTGCTCCTCTTGGAACAGGTATTTATAAGGTAGGTGGTAATTACGCTGCTAGCTTGTTGGCTAACAAGAAGGCTCATGACTTAGGTTATGCTTGTGAGTTCTATTTGGATGCAAAAGAGAAGAGATATATCGATGAGGCTGGTGCAGCTAACTTCTTCGGTATCAAGAATAATACTTATATCACACCTAAATCAACTTCTATTCTTCCTTCTATCACAAACAAGAGTTTGATGCAGTTAGCAGAAGACCTTGGTTTGAAGGTGGAAAGACGTCAGATTCCTATCGAGGAACTTGAAACATTAGAGGAGGCTGGAGCTTGCGGTACTGCTGCTGTGATCAGTCCAATCTCAAAGATTGATGATTTGGAGATGAATAAGTCATACGTTATCTCTAAGGATGGTAAGCCAGGTCCTATCAGCAAGAAATTGTATGATAAGCTCCGTGGTATCCAATATGGTGAAGAACCAGATGTTCATGGCTGGGTAACGGTTTTGGATTAATATAACAATGATAATATTGGTATCTGCGTAGAGACGATGTGTACATCGTCTCTACTTTTTTTATGTGATTCATAAGTTGTTAAGTTCGCTTTGCTGTTCCAAATAATTGTCGTACTTTTGAAAAATGAAACAATAATTTATTGTGTTTTTGGGACTTAAAGACTCTAAAAAAGTTTTTATTTAAATTTAAGCAGGTTCTAAATATGATTTATAAAATTAAAAAATCGTTATTGGTTATTGTAAGATTGATAACCGTTTTGTTTATATCTGTTGTCAAAAGCAATTGTTGTGGTGATTTTGTTTCTGCTTCTGAATATGTTATTATTACGGATTCCATAAATATAAAGACAAATAAATATATAGGTGAAGCATGTGAAATGATTCTTGATAGAGTTGAAAAATATCGTGGAAACTATATATGTCTTTTCAATTCAAAAAATTACACTTATTTCCCAGATTACGGATTTCAAGATAAAAGATATATTTTCAGTATATCTCCAGGCAGTGATAGTTTGGTGTCTATAAAAACATTTGATAATTGTGATCGTGCATACTTTGATTTTTTTGCAAGAAAAGACACATTGTTTTACCGTAGTTATTATGATGGTAATGGATATTATTATGATAATCGAAAAAATAGATGGGAAGAGGCAAAGCCTGTTGCAAATATCTGTTATGAAGATGATGATTATATTGTATCATATTTACCATATGGGGAATGGGGCACCTATACCAGTTTTTATGATAAAAAGACAGGATTGAAGCATCTGTTTCGTACACCAATGAATAAAATCATAAAATATGATGATGCTTATTATATTATAAGCTCCATCGCTGTCTATAAGATTTTAGACCCAAGAAAAGGATATGTAAAAGATGATTCTGTAAAGATATATAACATGTATCCTCTTTGTTCTGAACCAGAAAGAGTGTTTTCTACAAAGTATGAAACCATTTGGGATTTGGAGTTTAATTTTGTTGATAATAATATAACACAAGATACAATTTTTGTGTCTGGATATGTCAATAATGGTTTATTGTATCTAATTAATAAAAGTTATGATGATTTATTTGTTGTAAAATGTAACAAGGATTTAACACAGAAAGAAAAGATCTTTTCTTTGCGGAATATCACAACACACGATGGAGGAGAGTATAAATTAGCCAGAAGCTGGGATCAGACGGGTCATTTGAGTCTTATACATGATAAAGGTAAATGTGGAATACTTGATATACATAAGGACACAATCCGACTCACCTATGTGAACACACAAACAGATACATTGCAATATATTGGTAAATCATCATTAATGACAATGATGAATTTTCTTTCTGAAAGTCTTGGAAAGATAACTTTGGATGAAGTTAAGGCTTTCGAAAAAGGATTTGGTGGTAAAACAGATGGTTATATCTATGATAGTGGCAGAAATGCTTATTTCCCTCAACACAAAAATCGCGATTATCAAATTACAAAGTATTATCATGCTATTGATAACGTCACTTCATACGAAGTGCAGTATTGCTATAATAAAAAGACCAAAATGGTGGTTTCGGCTTTTATGGGATTTGCCGAAACAAGAATCTTCAAAGGCAATGATTCTGATAGAATAGAGGGAAAGGCTATAACAGGTGAAGATATAAAGAAAATGGTTGTGGAGTACGTCGGACAAGATTTGGATTCAAATGGATGTGTAAAAAAGGGTAAGTTGACCTATTATGTCGACATCTTTAATGAACGTTTTGTTATATACTAAAAAACAAAAAGAGGCACGTTGTGCTACTAAAATTTAGTCTAAGACTACCAGCACGTGTGCCGGTTTATTCGGGAAGACTAAATGCACCATAAAGGCTTGGAATTTGGAAGGGCGCTTGTCGAGACGAAGGACAACCTTTTTATATTATATATTCCCAAAAGTTCTCTCTGTTTATGACATCGTACTTTGCATTGGGATAGGCGTTGACAAATGCGTTTGGAACTTTCGGATTTTTTTTGCCTGCCTTCATCTCGTATGCTGATAGATTATTGTTGTCCTCTTCCAAAAGATCTATTTCCTGTTGGTCGTAAGTTCGCCAGAAATACATGTTGGTGTTAGCCATCTCGTTGTGTTTCTTTTTCATTCGTTCGCTGATGATGAAGTTTTCCCATAAAATTCCTCTTTCTTCATCAGATCTCTCTGAGAAAGGACGAAAATCTCTCAATATTGCATTCCTGATTCCATTGTCTTGAAAGTACCATTTGGATGATTTAGTCACCTCTTTGCGAAGATTTTTTGAGTAGCCCCCCAATTTATATAACACAAAAACCTTTTGCAACAAATCAAGGTATCTCTCTGCTGTGTTGCGGCTTATTCCAAGACTTTTGCCTAGCTCGTCGATTGAAACTTCGCTTCCCACCTGATATGCTATCAATCGTAATAAATCGTGCATTTTCTGAGCGTTCTTAATTCCGTCGATGGCAAGTATGTCTTTTAATAAATAAGAATCTACAATCTCTGTGAGATAACGTGCTTGCTCACCAGATGATTCTATGCTGATTAGTTCAGGGTAATTGCCATACACTAAATAATGATCTATGTTAGTGATGATTTCAAACGAGGTTTGATGCTCGCTTAGCTCCTAATTAAAAACGGGGATGGTGAAATAAATTTCGTTGGTAATTTTCGCCACAGGTTCACACCTGCGTCTGTGATATGGCATCCTTTCAGGATTGGAATGTGCGTGAATCTTTCATGGGCATTACGTGTATAGACGCACGGCCGTGCGTCTCTATCGGCATCCCCCGTCTATTTTCAATGGATCGACCTGTTTTTTGTAGCCATTTTCATCCTCAATAGTAGCATTTATATAACCGGGACAGTTTTTCTTAAAACGATTAAGCATTTCTGCTTGCCATGCTAGTAAGGTGTCACTTTCTGTTATTGGAATAAGGTTGTTCCCAAAAGGTGTCCCTATAAAAATGCAATGAGTATTGACGGAAAAATATAAAACTTTCCGCTCCTTCCCGTATTCATCTCTCACTATAAAATAGACTGGGGAAGTGGTGGATGTCGGTATCCAGCATGGCGTTTCGTTTGTATAGACTTGGCTGTTGCCATTCTCATCTGTATAGCGTATCTCTGGTGTGTATTTATGCACG
>JBGUIU010000115.1:0-1800 GCA_045113275.1 Paludibacteraceae bacterium | reverse complement strand
TCTCCAAGTGGGATTAGAGACAGGGCCATGTTAGAGACAATGTACTCCTCGGGATTAAGAGTTAGCGAACTTCTTAATCTTAAACGTGGACAAGTGAACCTAAATAAGTGTATCATTACTGTCTTTGGCAAAGGCGCTAAGGAGAGGAAAGTCCCAATCGCTGAATACGCAGTTGAATATATCAAAAAATATATCAACGAAGTCCGTAACAAAAGCGAGTTTAAAAAGAGCGACTATTTGTTCTTAAATAGAAGTGGACAACCTCTCAGCAGAGTTTATTTCTTTAAGAAAGTGCGAGAATACGCCGAATTAGTGGGTATTGAAATGACCATCTCTCCACACACATTAAGGCATAGCTTTGCGACGCATCTATTAAACCATGGAGCCCAACTCCGTATGGTGCAAGGGATGCTTGGACACACAAATATTGCGACAACGCAAATATATACTCATGTTTCTAGTGAGAAACTGAAGTCGGATTATGATAAGATTATGAAGAAGGGGAAAATTGAATGAAAAATTATCGTTTTAAGAGAATTTTTGTAATCGTTGCAGACTCTATGGGCAGCGGTTATCTTCCAGACGCTGATAAGTTTGGTGATAAAGGTTCCAACACCTTAGTCCACATTGGTGAAAAGATGCCTAATGGCTTAAATGTTCCAGTGATGAACGCAATGGGTATGGGTGACCTTGATCCAATTAGAGGTACAAGCAAAGTGAACCATCCACAAGCCTTTATCACAAAGGCTCACGAAGTGAGTAATGGTAAAGACACCATGACAGGTCACTGGGAAATCATGGGTATCAATACCGTGACACCATTTAAGACATTTACTGATACTGGCTTCCCAAAAGAGCTCATTGATGAATTAGAAAAAAGAACCGGTCACAAAGTGATTGGTAATAAAGCAGCCTCAGGCACTGAAATCTTAGTGGAACTCGGTGAAGAACAATGTAGAGACAATTCTCTTATCGTCTATACATCAAGCGATAGCGTGCTGCAAATCGCCGCTCACGAGGAAGTCACAGGCCTTGAAGAATTGTATCGCTGCTGTGAAATCGCTCGTGAAATATGCATGAAACCTGAATGGATGGTTGGAAGAATCATCGCAAGACCATATGTCGGTACAGATAAGACCAACTTCAAACGTGTCACTGGCCATAGACATGACTTAGCCTTAAAGCCAAGCGCTCCAACAGTGATGAACGTTTTACAAGATAATGGCTTTATGACAAGCTGTGTCGGTAAGATTGGTGACATTTTCGACATGTATGGCGTCGTAAAGACACAAAAGACTGTCTCTAACGAAGATGGTATGGATAAGACCATTGACGAGGCTAAAAACCATGATTTCACCGGCTTATGCTTTGTTAACTTAGTGGAATTCGATAGTGAATATGGCCATAGAAGAGATCCAATTGGCTATGGCGAATGTATTGAAAGATTTGATAAGAGAGTCGGGGAGCTTCTCCCATTCCTTAAAGATGATGATTTATTAATCATCACTGCGGACCACGGTAACGATCCAACATGGACTGGTACTGACCACACTAGAGAAAAGATTCCTCTTATTATTTATAATAAAGCATTCAAGAATGGTGGACTCTTACCTGAAAGAGCATCATTTGGTGATATCGGCGCGACAGTTCTTGCAAACTTTGGAATTGCTAAGCCAGATTATCTCCTCGGAGAACCTATCAAGGAATTATTTGACTAGTTCGTAAAAAATTTATGCGATGGTCTTACAAGGAAGGGCATACTCAACATGCTCTTTTCTTTTGTCAAAAAACGTTTTAATT
>JBGUIU010000114.1:0-8989 GCA_045113275.1 Paludibacteraceae bacterium | reverse complement strand
CCTTCGGGGCGAGTGGCAGTTATGTCGGACTACCGTCAAGTGTTATTGTTGAATTTCCATGTCAATCTGGACTTTGGCATCCAACATTGCGAAAGAAGGAAACGTATAAATAACCCAAACAAAGAGACAGGACAAAAAGACCGTGCGGAGCACATAGACCAGCCGTGCGCATGGCGCACTCCTTATTAAAGGGGGAAAAGCTCAATATATCAAAGATCGCGAGTGAAACGAGCACCTTATTAGGGAAAAGCTCAAAAGAAAAGAGAGAGGGCGCGAAGTCCCTCTCTCCGAAATAGATACTTGGCTGAGTTCAGTTAACCGATGGTGTTCAGACGCTCTGGCATTGTCACTTGGTGAGTGCTTTCATCGTAGCATTTCCATGCCTTGCCGAATAGCCAGCCCTTGTAGGTGGTGTACTTGAATGCTGAGCCTTGTGCCTTACGTTCCGCGATGAAGTCCATCTGGTCGTAAGTCAGATGTGCCAGATCCATAGAACGATTTTGTGCTGCTTGACGCACAGTCTTGAACTTAACACGCCGATCCAACTCTGTAACACTTACCGGAGTAATACGGTCGTTTCGCACTTGTGTATAACGTCGGTCGGAAGCCCGACGGCGGTTGTACACCGTGCGGTACTTCTGAGAGATCTTTCCTGAGATATAATCCACAGGGTCTAGAAAAACAACCTTTCCCATGGTTAATCGCCGTTAAGATTTAAGTAAATCTTGCGGAAGACGTAGCCCGTGAGGGTCTTGCACTTCTTCTGTTGTTTCCACTCCGCCTTGAGTGCTGTTTTCTGTGTCGGGTCGGCGAGAGCCGTTTTGACCTGTGATGCGACCGTTGCAAATTGCGTTTGTGCGGCTTGCTGGTTCGCCGTAGGTGGTTCGTTGGTAGTCGGGTGCTTCTGTCTTACACCTATTACCTGTTCATCAAATCTACGCGTTTTGAAGTAGATTTGGTCTGTTTTGGCGTACTTACCCTTATTGCTATCGAAGGGGGTAGCCATGTTAATTTTAGCCATGTTGTTTCGTGGTTTTCAATTTAAATGCGTCCCCATATGTGACGCTTCCTATATATAAGAAATACGTGCGTTGAGCTCATTGTATACCGCTCGTATCCTTCTGAAAACGCCGTACAGAGGAACTTCAATACAAAAGAAGAATCGGTCTGTATCGTTTTCGGTTGCAAAAGTACCAATAAATTCTGATACTCACAAATATTTTGGTCAGACTATTGTTCGGTATTAGTCAGATTCGTATGTCAAATATCGCTTGGAATTCGTTTCCGTCGGCAAAAGTACACATAATTTCTGACATGTGCAAATTCGTTCAATCGGATTTAGGGGGAATAGGATGGAAGAGTTATCTGCGTGGACAAAATAAAACCAGCGCAGTTTTAAGCCTGCGCTGGTTAAAATCAGAATTATTCAAAATCAAATGGTATGAATTTGTGTACGGAATAATAAAAGTCCATACTTCTTTTATCTTGATAGATACTAGGATCCTCGTATGTGTTCAAATATTTTTCAGGAACAAACACCTCATAATAAGGACTGCGCCGTTTCATAAAAGCCTTTCTAAGAGTAGGTGGCACTTCAGACTGGAAGAATAGCTGTCTCAAGTGATTACATCCATAGAATGCATCGGGGCAGATTTTCTTTAGTGTTGAAGGGAAAACCATCTCATCTAATTTTTGGCAATTAGAAAAGGCATCCTCTCCAATCGTATGAAGACCTTCTGCTAGATTCACTTCTTTTAGTTGCTTGCAATTTTCAAAAGCATTATGAGTGATAAATTCAACGGTAGTGGGAGTAGTTATTTTCTTTAATTCATCAGTTCTATTAATTCCTCTCATTGTACCAACAGACTTTACTACCCATTTATTAGATTTGTATTTAATTTGGCTAGGAACTACTAATTCTGTCATTCCTTCATATCCAACCAAACTGGCAAAATTTTCTTCTGGAACAATAAAAAAAATCATTGTCTTCCCCTCATTAGAATACTGATACATGGAAGGATTCGTTTCCGTCCACCATTCATGTGGAACTACGGTCAATGTGTCATCCTTTTTTCCACAATTTACAATAGAGAACATGGCAAGTAGAAGTACTGCCATCTTCATACCTTTTTGAATTGTTTTCATACTAATTAGAATTAAAATTGTCCCTACTCATTTATAGGCTTTTCGGGTTACTCCAAATTTATTTAGCGAAACATTTGTCGTTCTTCAACTGTTTCGTCCGTCCAATTCTTTGTCACTTCTTCCATTTGTTGCTCATGTGCTCGTTGTTTTTGCTCAGTAGTTGATAGTGTAAATCCTCTGTTGGGCCATTTGACAAAATCAGGTAAAAGGGATACATGATCAATGTAATAGAAAGAATTGACCAACTCCTTGAAAGGCGCAAGTCTGCTATTCTTCTTTTCATCCTTTATCCATTTCTTCACTAATAGACCGATTCTATCAGAAGAATAGCATTCTCCGCCTCTTACATATTCAGCCTCATCCACGAACTTTTGAAGTAGGAAGTCTGCCAAATTGTAATATCTGTAAAAACGCAGTACAGCCAATGTCTCTACAACTTCCTTGACGTCTTCATCAGTTTGTAGTGAAAAAGACGTTCCTTTTACCTTTTTACTTAATACATAATACAACTCATCTTCTTTCACATTTTCTATAGTAAGACCTGTTACCTTTTCCAAATCTTCCATAGTATATTTAATCTTGCTTGTAAAGTTCCCTGCCGGGATTTCTCTATATTCAGCATCATTCCATGAAACTTCCTTTCCCGGCTCTATTTGCAACCTATTAGGATGATTCACAAAGCCCCATACATCATAATCTGCACGCCATTCTAATTTATATGAACTATAGTGCCGAAGTGTTCTTAGATAACTATCTTTGTGCACCTCAGATGATTCTCGGTCGGCAAATCTAACACCTCCTTTTTCGCCATATGTCATAAGCGGAACAATATTTCGTCTATTACCATCCGCTATGAAAAATGTGTTACCTAGATTATCCTTAATGTAACAATTCATAAAGGCACTTGCCAGAATCTCGTTGATGGAGTCGCCTATTTGCAAATCGTAGTTGTATAACTTATATTCTGTTTTTTGGGTGCGATAAGTTGAACCTGTATTATATGTTACTGTGCTACATCTCACTCCTTTCTTATCCATGTTTTGGACTTGCTCATCCGTTAAAGAAAGTGAAGCAAGAGTAGATGAGATAAGTTCATTAAAATGCTTATAATTATCATTGGGAATGACATTAACTTTAATATCAACCGAACCATCTGCATATGGATTTGCTTCTAACGTATAATCAAATAAACCTCTATCTGCAATAGCTGTTAACTGCGTTACCAAATGCTCTAAAGCTACGACCGTATTCTGTTGGTTAAGCTTTACCCTGCGGAGTTCTGCGGTAAAAGCATTTCCGCTCAATTCACATGCGGAACCTCTGCTTTTGGCATACTCCACCAGATTCCCTACAGATACAATCGCTTCGATAGAAACATCATACATGCCGTTTTTCTCAACCGAGCCTATTTTCTTGTAAGATTTGATATTTCCTTTGGAAACACTTACTATTTCATCTTTGACCAATTCATCATCTAAAATAGTAGTATTTGCAGAGACGAAAGAGCTAAATGTTTGTTCTATGGCGTTGCGGAGCGCATTGTCTATAGCCAATTGTTCCGTGTTCCCTTGCCCAGATACAGTCAGTTTGATATCCTGAGCAGAGCAGAAAATGCTCACGAACGTGCAAGCGAGTACTAAAACAAATATCTTTTTCATGGCACTCTTACTGAATTAGTTTGTAAAACATAAAGACTTGTCGGTTATTGTCATCTGGGAAAGTAGTTAGCAACTCTAAGGCCTTAACATATCCCAAAGCATTATCATTGATAAGTTCTATAACTTGTTTTGTTTCTTGTTGTGGCTCGGGTACTACTTTAAGAACCATATCATCTGTTATAACAGAACCATTGAAGAATCGATTTGCCTGCGACATGGCTTTTACTGAAGCCACTCTATTCATCTTGCTTTCATCTTCATATTTATTGGGATCTAATGTAAGTGCCGAAAGCAGGTAGCTATGGTCATAATCAGACACAACTCGTACTCCTTCAAATGGAGCATTCCGATACATGCGAATTAGGAAATTCGTTAATGCTGTTTTTTCGTAATTATACCCTTGTGCGCTTGCAGCAACAAAGGAACAAACACAGCATAATACCATTAATAAGCGTTTCATGTTACTTAACAATTAATAGGTTTGTTTGTTGTTGTGGTTGGTGGCGAGCGTACTCAACGCCTACTCGCTCTACAGCTTGAATCTGTTGAGACATCAATCCCATTTCAGCCCATCTAAAAGCTACATAATCTTCGTATTGTCGCATTTTGAATTCCCATTCCCGTTTTTCTCTTTCTGCTGCGGCTTGAGCTATTGCCGCTTCATCTGCCCGAAGCTTTTTGTCAATCTTTTTTGCAAGATTGTCTGCGTCTTTACGACATTCAGCCAAGGGATTTACTTGTAACAGGAAGTCTAATGCTTTTGCAGCGCAATCGTAATCTTCTTTTACATACCATGCACTTTCTGCTTTGTGAATCAACTCCAAGCCTTCCTTGTTTATCATCTGATTGAAAATATCTATGGCTTTTTGCTGCGACTGCATAAAACATTCTTCACATACATTAGGTACTGCGACCAACGAAGCAATTGCTTGTTCATAATTTTGCGTTGCTGCCATACGGTCTGCTTCCATTTGTATCGCAGGACAATTAGTCGTATAATATTCCATTATTCCTCGCTTGGCTTCTTCTACCATGTTTTGAATAGCAGGAGACGATGTCTGGATGCGTTGGAAAGCCTGAATATAAGCTTTGGCTTCCGTTATTCCTATACCGGCTGCTTTGATAGTTGTTGTGGCATAGATTTTATTTTCAACCACATCGCCTATTACAAACTTAATTTCATACCTCTGTGATATGCGGACAGGATTAGTCGGCATAATATCATTCTGTATAAGATTGACACGAGCAGTAATAACGAAGCGTTCAGTAATCCTATCTGCCATACCATTTTCCGATACAATATCCTCTAATTTTGACATAACATATTCCTTCGCATCTGCTGGAATATTGCTATTGTCCGGCAAACAAACGGCAATACATATTTTGCCATAATCTTCACTTTGTGCGAATAGTAATCCACTCAATAAAAGTGCAAATATCAATACAAATGTCTTTTTCATAATGCTTACTTATTTTCCTCCTAATACAATAATTGCTTCTCCTAAACCACGTGTCATGACTTTAGCGTCAATGGCATATTCTTTTTTCAGGTGTTTACGCAAAAGAGTTGCAAAATCCCGTGCATCTATTGCTTTACCATCCTTATCAAAGAACGGTATACGCACTTGTTCGAATTGTGCTACCAGTTCTGATGCGTCTAGCAGATTAAATGCTCCATTTACAGTGTTGCTATTAAGCCATGATTTGATACAATCCAGTAACTCTTCCCCGTTGTACTCAGTTTCCAAATCATTTCCCCAGTCATCCCAAACACGCACAGTTAAGATGATTTCTCTTCCGTTTGTTTGCAAGTTACAGAAATAATTGAGCATCTGCTCGTCAAATACATTAATACGTTCTTTAATACACTTTTGCAGAATTCGTGGTACTGATTCTGTGGAAGGTTCGCTGAGTCCCGAAGAAGACGCTATACGCTTGCTTGTATATGCATCAAATGCTTCCAGAGTAAACGAAATGGATTTCCCCTCTTTTTCTCGAACTTCCTGCCATCCAACTTGAAGAATTATATCCGCCTTTGCTCGTCGTTTCAACTCATCAATAGGACTTTCAAAAAGTATAGCCCCAGATTTACTAATTGTAGCGTTATCCTCACCTGAACGCATAGAGATATTTTTCAGTTCTTGTTCGCAATCTTTCAATTCATAGCCAAGTCCCGTGAGGATTTCTCCAACTTTACTTATCACACCACCTAATTCAGTATCCTCCTGAAAAGCGAGTCCGTAGTCCGAAACTCGAACAGTACGTCCTTGATCTTTAAAGGTCTGTGTAAAATAGCGTTGTGTACACCAGTTGTCACTGGGCACAATCATAATAATAGGCTTCTTAGCTGTTTGTGCATCTACTCCAAATGAAGTAAATAACACCCCTAATGCCAACAAAAAACTCCGAAGTGTTTTCATAATCTTGTTATTTATTAGTTTGTTTTAGTATTTCGTCTTTCACAAATGCAAAGAACGTAGAATAGGATTCTTCATACTCTTTGGTTCTTTCAATCCAGTATTGAGATAAATATGGATTCTTGAAAGAATATACAATGCCTTCTTTCCACTCTTTCCATACGGTCTTATCTATACGACCATCTTTATATAGCATATACTCCTCACTACAGAGATCCAAGTACAAGCGGATGTAGTGACTAATCTCTTTCTTTTTCCCCTCTTCCAACATTTTATCGTAAGCAGAAAAGAACTCTTCGGGCATATGTTCCATGAGATACTGATAGCGAGCAGTATATTTTTCAAAGAATGATAGCTTCTGTTGACGCCTGTATTGGCAGGCAGACACAACAAAGGTAATTACTGCAAGCAGCATCGTTACTACATTAATTGCTGTTGTGATAATTTCGAGTGTTTCCATACTCTATTGATTTATATTGGTTAAATTGCTGCATAACACAAACAAAAAAGCGGGACTGCACTATTGCTGTTCCGCATTCCAAGGCTCTAGCATTGCCTTTTTTGTCCAAACAACAACACTGAAGCCCACGCCGTATGTAAAATTCGTACGTTATATTCGTACTGATAAATTACATACCAATGGGCATCTTGTGCTGCATTGTTTTGGAAAAAAGTTTGAATTTGCTAGATTCTGGAATGCCAAAACAAAGCGCGTAAGACGCCTTTTTCAATATGTCCTGTATCTCACCCACCCGAAAGACATATTCCCTCAGCGCGGGCTCAATACGGCAAAACTTACGTTTTGCGCTGCAAAGGTACAACATTTTTTTGATATATGCAAGGTTTTTGACTGAAAAGTGTCAAATTTCTTGACTTTTAACGCTTATTGCTACATTTTGAGAACAAAATAGGCCGGAATAGGCAGAAATAGGGGGCAATAGGTAGCAATACCGGCATCAGATGCCGGGCTAATGAACAAAGGCGACTCGCGCACGGAGAGCGCGAGCACAGAACACAAAATGCCGTCAATTAGACGGCGTAATACAAAGAAGACAATGCGGGGCGTATGGTCAATCCAATAGAGCTGCGGAATACCGCAGGAACAGAACACTACTCGGTGGCTTTCAGTTCGAGGTAGAGCATGGCGCGGATGAAGTTGGGGAACTGGGCGTATCGTTTGGGAGTACGGGTAACGGGATCAAGAGGTGCTTGCGGATCAGGCTTAGTGCGGCGGGCAGGTGCATCGGACGTAGGACGGTAAGTACTGCCGGGGAGTTGGGCGAGGTAACGTTCGCGGTAATGGGTATAGAGGGCTTGAGCTTCTTCATGGGTATAGAAGTCTGGGATGTGGTTGAGCTGCTTGTGGAAGATCTGCTGCTGCGTAGGACCGTCAGGCTGGGCAGACTGGAGGATCTGGGCGGTACGCAGACATGCCTCGCGCCAGCGGTTGTGGTGGGCGAGTTCGGCTCCTTTAGCGGGAGTCTTCTTCCAATCGCGCGGGTTCTTGACCTTATAGGCTTCCTGCCTACCTTCGTGGATGACACGACCGCGTTCGTCGCGGTACTTCTTCTGACGGTTGATGATGCCTTTGCGTTCGAGTGCGCCATGGAGTTCGGCGACGGGGGATTCGAGTATTACAAGTGCCATATTTTATAAGGTGTTTTTGATCCACCAAATGTGGCGGATACATTATACATTGATTAGGGTGTTCTATCGGTGTCATGTTATTTATATATTATAAGGTCCTAAAGCAGGCGATTAGCTGATTACGGGAAACCCCAGTCACCAGATTTCTCGCAACAATCTAAAAAATCTCATTATTTTGAAACTTTTTCAGATTCTAGAATAACATATATAAAATTTCTAGATCTGTTGATAGGGAGACGAATCCGTGATGGACCAAGCTCCCATTTTTTATTTGGTTCAGATAATGGCAATAATCAGATGAATCGGGTTTCCGAATAATCTGGACTTTGCCCTTTTCAGTTTGTTTATGACCTATATAATACGCATACATGCGCGAGTGCCTGCGTTTTAACGCGCCCATTAAGGTCTTTTCTGTATATAAATAACGGTGTCATCAGCATACTAACATACGGATAACATATAAATCACATACGAATCACATACGTTTAACAGCTGCAAATCGGCTGCAAAGGTACTGCTTTTTTCGGACATGTGCAAGGACTTTCGGTAAAAAACGCACTAAAAAAGCACTTTTTACGTTAAAATGTTAAATGGTTAAGATGGTTTTTCTGCAAAAAACGTTAAAGGGTTAGAGACGAATACTATCCGGCATAAGAGACGAAGTGTTCGCGCTCATAGAAATCGCGTGCAAAGGATACCGGGAATCAGTTACATCCGCATTGAGACCGAGCGGGCAGGGCGATATTTTCTATCCGCCAAGCTTGAGCGGATGCAAGAGAAAATCATCGGACGCGAGGGGCGAACCGTCCTCTCGTAGAGAGAGGACAGCGCCGCGGTAATCTGCCTACACCGCAAGCCCGGCAGCAGGAAGCAGAGAGAAAAGACGCTACACCCGACCGATGGTAATTAAAAGAAAAAGAGCTTTTCCCCCTTTAATTTTGCGGAGTGAAACGGAGCAGAGAAAAAAGTTTACTTGGTTCCGCTGAGGATTCCTGTCTCTTTGTCCTCATTATTTATACGTTTCCCGCTTTCGCGATGTTGGATGCCAAAGTCCAGATTGACATGGAAATTCAACAATAACACTTGACGGTAGTCCGACATAACTGCCACTCGCCCCGAAGG
>JBGUIU010000113.1:0-10942 GCA_045113275.1 Paludibacteraceae bacterium | reverse complement strand
GTGATAAACATTGTATGTACGTACCCTTCCTTTAGTATTGTACTCATAAAACAGATAAGAATTTAATCCCCAGTCGGGGCGACATATCCGAAAGAGAATTGTGAGATGAAAGATGGCATAGGAATTTTCAAAAAATAATACGGAATTCGTTAAAAAAACGAATCAAATAATTGTTTTGAAAGAAAAAAGATGTATCTTTGCACCGCAATTTCAAGCGAGAAAGGTGCTATTCTGAGTAATATGCAAAAATAGCTCAGTTGGTAGAGCACAACTTTGCCCCAATAAAAAAAGGTTAACCAACCTTGGCAAGGGAAAAGTGAGATGCCAGTCGGAATAGAATATTGATAGGTAATGCGAAAATAGCTCAGTTGGTAGAGCACAACCTTGCCAAGGTTGGGGTCGCGGGTTCGAGTCCCGTTTTTCGCTCCAAGGATGCCGCAGTGGTGGAATCGGTAGACACGCAGGACTTAAAATCCTGTAATCATTGCGATTGTGCGGGTTCAAGTCCCGCCTGCGGTACTCACATTTAAAGCGGATATTTAATCCGCTTTTTTTGTTTTTAGTTGTTTTGTTATTAAAAAGTAGAGGTATAAATGAAGTACAAGAGTTTTCTTTTAGGTTTGGGAATCGTTTTGACATTGGTGTTTAGCTCGTGTCATCAAGGGAATACAGCTCGTAAGGAACAGATAATCGCTAAGCCATTCTTCTTTGGAAGAGTAGATAGCCTGGGTAGAATGGCATACCCTGGTACAAAAGCGAAAGTCTGCTTTGAGGGAGCGTGTAATGTGGTTATGCATCTTTCTGATACGCTTGTCAATTCCGAACAAAATCCTGATTATGTAGGGGTGATTATCGATAAGAAAGATACAATGAAGATGGCGATGAATGATACGCTGCTATATATGCCGATGACATTCAATCAGGGAACACATAGTATTGAAGTTGTTAAATTAACAGAGGCACAAGTTGGGGTGATCCAATTTGATGATTTTGTCTTTTCATCTCTGGGAGATGATTTTGCATTATGTGATTCTGCTTATTCGGAGAGACCTCTTATTGAGTTTGTAGGTAATTCAATAACGTGCGGTTATGGAATAGAAGATACAACGAATCTTGAAGGCTTCCGTTCTGTGAATCAAAACATATTGAAAACCTATGGTGCATTGGTCGCTCAACATTATGATGTTGAGGCTCTTTATACGGCTTATTCGGGGAGAGGTGTGTTACGTAATTATGATGCATCAGAAGTGAATTGCATCCCCCAACTGTATAGACGTGTATTACCGGATGATTCTTTGATAAAGTATGATGTTAAGAGATATACTCCGTCTGTTTTGATTCTAAACATTGGTACAAATGATTTCAATTCGGAACATACAGGGAAACATTTGGATGATAGTCTGTTTGTTGCTACGTATCAATCTTTTGTCTCGTATCTTCGTTCTAGCTATCCGAACGCGTCGATCGTTTGTGCGGTAGGACCTATGTTAAATGATGGTTACCCAGAAGGATCGAATTGTCTTACCCGATGTCTGAAATGTGTGCGTAAGGTGGTGGATGATTGTAATCAATCGGGTGATGCAGCAGTATGGTTCTTTACCTTTACACCTCAGTCGGCTCCATACGGAGAGGATTATCATCCGTCTTTCTATACACATAGACGGATGGCAGAGGAGTTGATTACATTCCTTGATGCGAAGAACATCTCTTCGCCATTACTTGCTAAGTGAATTCAGTTGTGGGGAATCGATTGATTTTTTCAGTTCAATCACTTCTAAGTCTCTTATCTTCGAGCCATCGATGACAAAGCGCATTAAGGTTCGTACTTTGTGGAACCCATAGAGTCCGGCAGCACCAGGGTTAAGACACATGACATGTAATTCTGGGTCGTACATGGCTTTTAGAATATGGGAGTGTCCGCATACGAACAATTGAGGTTTCTCTTGGTATAGTATTTCTTTGATACCCGGTGCATATTTATGAGGGTAGCCTCCGATATGCGTCATGACCACTTTCACATCCTCGCATGTGAACGAGAGTATCTTCTGTCGTTTTATTCTTATCTCCTGACCATCAATATTCCCATATACGCTGCGGAATAGTTTCCCTTCGCTTAGCTTATTACAAATCTCTATTGAGCCGATGTCTCCAGCATGCCATATCTCGTCACAATCTTTGAAATGTATCGCATAACGATCATCCCAATACCCATGCGTGTCAGAAAGTAATCCAATGTGTTTCATTCAATTTTTTTATTGCGAACCAGCTCGCGCACATAATCATAAAAAGGAATATTGTATATCTCACTTAGTTTTTTCCCTAGGATAACGATTTGTACAACTTCATTAAATCCGCTGGCGGAAATGATTGATTCAAATGAGTTGTCTTCATGGATGAGACGAAGATCATATACATATTGACTTACTGTTTTCTCAAAAAAACCTCCATACGAATACGTGTTGCTCTCTTCGTATCGTTGGAAAGCAAAATGCTTACCCTGAGGTTGAAAATCTATCCATTTCCCCCATCTCCATTTAAACAATTGGGTGCCTTTTTGTATTTGTTTCTTTTGCGGATCAAACGAAAAGAATTTCTCTGTTTTCGTGAGCAGACATCCGATTGCTATGAATAAGATGATATAGGGGAGATCCTGCCGAAGAAAGTCAAAGAAGATGTCTGACGCATTGCGTAGCGGACCATTAATGATGATTCCCCAATATATGAAATTGAAGAAAAACACAATAGCTGTCACATATAGTATATAACCTATAACAACTATGGCAGTAGGGAAGAACTGTCCTTGAGGAATAGTGATTATATGATTATTTTGTTCCATGAAAGACTAACACGTAATGTTTTTGATTCTGTTGATAAGCTCATTACCTAACGCTTCCTTCTTTTGAATGTGATTTTGAACCTCTATGACAAATGGGTTTTGTTCGAATTGACCACGAACACTTTCGAAATCTTTTTGTTTCTGTATTTCGTCGCCATCCGCTCCGAAGCCTGTTTGGGTTGTCAGCGTAAACTCCTTTTTAGCATCTTCGTAAAGAATCTTATCGAGGGTGATGACAGACTCTTTCCATTTGTTGACAATAGAGAGGATATCTTGAATAGTTATTTCGGATATCTTTTTGTTGAGCATCAGTTGAATCTTATCTATTGCCCATGTCCATTCGTAGGTATAGTAGTTGCGATGGATTTCAGAGAATTGTTTGTTAATGACATCAATATCATCGTATTCACCTGATTCGATTTTTTGTAAGACATCTTTTCCAACAGAGATTGGTAGAATAAGACCAGCCACGTCGATCCAATCGCCTGTTCCAATAGGAGTGTCAGGTTGTAGTCGATCACGTATCTCTTGAATGGATTTGAATTGGGTCTCTTCCAGACGTTTAATGATTGAATTGCCGATGAATTTCCATATGCCCATCTCATATAAGGTAATACCTTTTTTTAAGGATGATGCTTTGATTCTCGTATTTTGGTAGTAGTAGTTACTACACTCTTCTCCGGCAATCTTTTGTAGGTTTTTAAGAATATCTACGCCGGCGAACATCTTTTGGATGGTGTATGGGCTAAGAAGATTAAAATTGATTTGATCTAATCGGTTTGGATCCGTTCTTTTGTCACGTTTAGGCCATTTCTGCGCATCGCGTATAGTTCCGACGCTTCGTAGATTAGAGGCTGGCACTAGATACGTTTCACTATTGTTCTCTATCAAATATGAGAATGGTAAATTGGTCGTGTCAGGATGGGTTGTGTGTCTTCCCATGATAAGGGTGAAGGCTCCAATTTTAGCTGGCCATAGGATATAAGAGTCGCTTGTGGTTTTAGAACCTCTTTCGACCACACCTTGATGGATAGGACCAAGTTTGTACATGTGGTTACTTTGGTTGCTACCTGATCCTGCATTTAGGAAAGAGAACATACCTGCGATGAGCAGACTCGATTTGTGGTGAGTAACGGTGAATGGTCCGGCAAAGACAGAGGCAGCTTCTCCGTGGAATCCTTGACAGTTACAGAAGAAGAGCGTGTCAGTTGCTGAGTACTGCTTGCCGATCTGACAAGCTTGTCCCACAAAACATTTATCGATCATAGCACCATCTGTGATTTCACTTCCAGAAGAAATGATGAAATCTTTGGCGATGACACCAACTCCGAGTTGAACAGGAGCGTGAGCGTTACTGTTGATGCTACCATTCTGAAGAGTCAGACATCCTTTGACCGTGGCATAATCGCCGAATTTTATGTTTTTAATGCATCCACAATTACGGATAATCACATTGCTTCCGATGAAACCTATTTCAGAGGCTATCTTTTCACAATAACGATCCACAATATTTTTCAGACGATCGATCAGTTGCGTACGATGTCTATAGAGTGTCATGATATATGCGAAATGTGCGGAAAGATTATCACAGATAGGCACCTCTCGTCCGCCACCTTCATTGATAGGCGATACAAGCACACCATTACCAAAGGTGCTTTTCTCAGTGACTACTAGCATGTCAACATTTTCAATAAACGTATCGTCACCAATGTTATAATTGGCGATGTAGTTTCCGATGCGACCGATATATGTATTGTTACCGATGGTACAATTATGAATCGTAGCTAGATGAATACCAGAGTGTCTGCTAATATTACCTTCTTGTGTATGGTATTTTTCGAAATAACCTATTTTAACGGTTCCGGAGAAATGAGCGTTTGTTACATATTGAGGGTCAAATTTTTCGTGAACTTCAATTTTGCTCCAATCCTCCGCTGAACATTGTTGTTGACATAGTTGTTCGATTTCCTGATTGGTAAGATGTCTATATGTATTCATGGCTTTTGTGATATTAATCGATTTCCTCTGCGTTCTCATCATATCTCTGGTAGATGAAATCGTTGTAAGGAAATCTGGTAATATGAATTTCTTTTACTTTGTTGTATATGAGATTCTTAAATTCATCTATATTGTTTTTCTCTCGAGCGGAGATAAAGATGCAGTTTTCTTTCAGCTTTGACATCCATGTTTTTTTCAGTTCATCCAGACTGATGTTTTCACGTGAGATAGGAGTCAAGTCATCTTCCTCTTTAGGAACATAAGAAAGCGCATCAATTTTATTAAAGACCAAGATGGTTGGTTTATCTTCGGCATGCAGTTCCTGCAATGTTTTTTCAACGACAGCAATTTGATCTTCGAATGTTGGATGAGAGATATCTACCACATGAAGAAGGAGATCCGCTTCTCGAACTTCGTCGAGCGTTGATTTGAATGATTCCACCAGGTCATGAGGCAGTTTGCGAATAAATCCTACCGTGTCGGATAAAAGGAACGGCAGGTTTTCGATGGTAACTTTTCTAACGGTGGTGTCGAGGGTGGCAAATAGTTTGTTTTCAGCAAAAATATCTGATTTGCTAAGCATGTTCATGATGGTGGATTTGCCCACATTGGTGTAGCCCACCAATGCAACACGCACCATTTTTCCTCTGTTTTTCCGTTGAATGACTTTTTGGTTGTCGATGTTTTTTAACTCTTCTTTTAAAAGAGAAATTTTGGTCAGACAGATACGACGGTCTGTTTCTATCTGGGTTTCACCTGGACCTCTCATACCGATACCACCACGTTGTCTTTCCAAGTGTGTCCACATTCCTGTAAGTCTTGGCAGCAGATATTTATATTGAGCCAACTCTACTTGTGTCTTCGCATGAGCAGTTTGTGCACGTTTAGCGAAGATGTCTAATATCAGGTTGGTACGGTCCAATATTTTAACACCTAATTCTTTTTCAATGTTACGAAGTTGTTTAGGAGATAGTTCGTCATCGAAAATAGCAATACCGATTTCGTTTTCGCTTTCTTCCTGTTCTTTTATATAGCTTTTGATTTCCTCGAGTTTTCCAGGACCGACGAATGTTTTAGGATTAGGGTACTCCAGTTTTTGCAAAAATTTTTTCTGAGGATAGGCTCCAGCTGTTTCAGAGAGGAACGCTAATTCATCCAGATATTCTGTTGCTTTTTGCTCATTTTGCCGAGGAGTGATTAATCCAATTAGAATGGCATTTTCTTCGTATATTTCTGTTTTAACTATTTCGCTCATATCGTATGAAAAAAAGGAAAAGAGCAAGAAGAAATCAAATCGTTCTTCTTACTCTTTAGATTTATATGTTTACTGTTTTGGCAGCTTCTCTGATTTTCGCTTCTATTTCGTTAGCTAGTTCAGGATTGTCTTTTAGAAGTTCCTTTGTGGCATCTCTTCCTTGTGCCAGTTTGTTCTCGTTGTAACTATACCAGGAACCACTCTTTTTGATAATGCCGAACTCGACGCCGAGGTCAACGATTTCGCCTATATGAGATACGCCTTCGCCGAACATTATGTCGAATTCAGCTTTTTTAAATGGAGGTGCTACTTTGTTTTTCACCACTTTTACGCGAGTCTGGTTACCGATGACATTATCACCTTCCTTTAATTGTCCAATGCGGCGAATGTCGAGACGTACAGAAGCATAGAATTTTAATGCGTTACCACCCGTAGTTGTCTCAGGATTGCCGAACATCACGCCTATTTTTTCACGTAATTGGTTGATGAAGATGCAACACGTATTGGTTTTATTAATTGTACCTGTTAGTTTACGAAGTGCTTGAGACATCAATCGAGCTTGAAGTCCCATTTTGGCATCGCCCATATCACCTTCGATTTCAGCTTTAGGTGTGAGGGCAGCAACAGAGTCCACCACCACGATATCTATAGCAGAAGAACGAATAAGTTGGTCTGCGATTTCAAGAGCTTGTTCACCATTATCAGGCTGAGAAATCAATAGGTTGTCAATGTCAACCCCTAGTTTTTCCGCATAAAAGCGATCGAATGCATGTTCAGCATCGATGATGGCAGCAATACCTCCATTCCGTTGAGCTTCTGCGATGGCATGGATTGCCAATGTTGTTTTACCAGAAGATTCAGGACCAAATATTTCAATGACTCTACCTCTTGGGAATCCTCCGACACCCAAGGCAAGGTCTAATCCTAATGAACCGCTTGAAATAACAGGAACTTCTTCGATCTTGTTGTCACCCATCTTCATGATGGTGCCTTTACCGTGATCTTTTTCGATTTTTTCCATAGCGAGTTGAAGTGCTTTCAACTTTTCGCTCGATGGTTTTAATTTTTCTTCCATATTGTTTGAAGTAACTAAATTTTGTTTGATTTATGTTTCGACAAATGTAGATTTTTTTTTTGAGAAATAAAAGAGACTACTTTACTTAATTTTTATTTATGCAGGGAGGTGATTTTACCCTTTTTCGGATTATTTTGAATTGATTTTGAGTTATTTATGAAAAAATCTTTCATTCGATGACTTGATACACTTATGTGATAGGATGAAATATAATTTATTGAAAATGAATGAAATAGCAAATAAAAAAACCAAAATAGAAAAAAATCGCAAACAATTAGATTTGAAAATTTTTATAAAAACAATGAATTTTTGGGAGTTAGCTTAAAAAAATGTTTAATTTTTTTTTATTTTTGCTTAATTGAAATAATTGTGTATAAACGTACAAATAGAAAATATATAGAATTTAATAAGCAAATCTATGAAACAGAGTTAAGAAAATGGGGATGATTTTGGTTTGAAGAGAATAGGTCTTTTTTGTTTCTGAATGAGTAGCTTGATTCTATAAATCTATAAAGTCGAAGTATTGTATAAAATAGAATTTCATCAATATGAATAATATGCGAAACCATATAGTGAGTTGTCTTAAACGAATGGTGATGTTGATTGCGATGTTCTCGGTATCAGCAGTGATATGTGCTGCGACATATCAGGGCACGACGGGAACCGTTCGATATTATCTTGATACAGATACGGGTGTCTTACGCTTGTATGGCACTGGGTCAACCACCAATTATAGAGGTAGTTGGGATTACGGATATAATCGATATGGATATGCCCCTTGGCGAAATGTGCGTACCTATATCACCTCGGTTGTGGTAGAAGAAGGTGTGACAGGTTTGGGTGCGGCTCTTTTTTATGATTGCGCAAATTTAGTAAGTGTTTCGTTGCCAAGCACATTGGAAACAATCGGATATGAGCTCTTCCGTGGTTGTTCAAATCTGGAGACTGTGACTATCCCTGCAGGTGTTAGTGATATAAAAGACCGTTGGTTGACCGATTGTGATAACATGCAATATGTTTATGTTGATGAGGCAAATACAAATTATGTTTCGAAAGAAGGAATCATATATACGAAAGATCTATCTACAATTGTCAGAATACCTGAAAACAACCCGATTACCAACTACAACATTCCAGAGGGAGTGACGATGATGGCTACCGATGCCATGTACGAGCAAAAGAATATCGTTAATATTGTATTGCCAACCACAATGCATTTCATTCAATACGGAACTATTGATGGTTGTCCTAATTTGGAATCGTTTACTTTGCGTACATGTGAAGCTCCTACGATGGAGAAGGAGATCATCAATTGTCCTAAGTTGAAATCTGTTTATGTACCCTGTGGTTGTAGTGGTAACTTCACTGGGTATTGGTCTAATTTGAACCAGAGATTTGCAGAAGGTATCGTAACGGCTATTGATGTATATACGAACAACTCCGAATGGGGAACCGCCACTTATGATGTGCCTAAATGTAATGAGACGCAAGTGACTGTGCATGCATATCCGACGGAACATGGAGAGTTCGCTTACTGGTCGGATGATGTAACACAAACGAATGCTACACGTAGTCTGGACATCATAAATGGCCAGACAATTCAGTTGACAGCTGTTTTCAGACCTAAACGATATAATGTTACTTTGTCTAGGCAGAATTATCAGGGTGCTGAGTATGATGAATATTTTACGCTGACAGGAGCTGGAGCGTACGATTATAATACTACCGCAACTGTTGAGGCTGTGATAAACCGAGAGGGCTATCGTTTTTATCGTTGGATGAACTGTTCGACGAATACTGCGGCTTCGTATGAAAATCCATACTCTTTCACAATAACAAGAGATGCGTGTTTAAGAGCCCAATTCCAAATAGGTAAGAACCGTATTTCTATTACCACAAACGATGCAACCAAAGGTACTGTTACTCCTTCATATAACAATGTAGAGGTTGATTATGGTACCGAAATTCCTGTTGTTGCAACCCCAAGAAATGGATATGAATTTGATCATTGGAGTGATGATAATACGGAGGCTTCACGCACAATACGTGTAACATCGGATGTTACGTATGTTGCCTATTTTAAGCCTAAAACATATAAGGTTACCGCAGCACCTAATGATGCGGAATTAGGAACTTGTACGGGATTTGGTACGTTTGATTATGATACGAATGTCACATTGAGAGCTACCGCAAAAGAGTGTGCTCGGTTTGTTAAATGGACGGATGGTGTGACAGAAAACACAAATGCGACAATATCGTTCAGAGTTAGGGAAGACAAAAATTATACAGCCATATTTGAAAGTACGAGACCGAATGTCGAAATCGATGTGCCTGCGTCTGGATGTCCTGATGCGAATTTTGTGTTTACATCAACCGTAAGTGGAGGCAGAAGACCTTATACGTATGTGTGGTCGGAAGCTGCATCGGGTTCTGGAACAACATCAACCTTCGCGAATGAGGTAGAAGGCGGTCATATATATAAGGTAAAACTGACGGTTACAGATAATCTCGGATGTTCAAATTCAGATTCTGCTGAAGTGAATGTCTTGAAGACGTATCAGGTAGATACTGTCGCATCTGGTTGTAAAGTGTTTTCATGGTATGGTACGGAATACACGGCAAGCGGTGACTACGAAAAGACGTTCACGACTACAGAAGGTTGTGATTCTGTTGTCACGTTGCATTTGACAATAAATCAAAGTGTGACCGCTGATACCACCGCTATCGAATGTGATTCATATACATGGTACGGTGAGGAATATACAGCGAGTGGAGATTACGAGAAGACCTTCACGACTGCAGCTGGCTGTGACTCTATCGTGACCTTGCATTTGACGATTAATCAGAGTGTGACATCCGATACAACTGCCATTGCCTGTGATTCCTATACATGGTATGGAGAAGAATACACAGCTAGTGGAGATTACAAGAAGACCTTCACGACTGCTGCAGGTTGTGATTCTATTGTCACCTTGCATTTAACTATCAATGAAAGTGTCATCGTTGATACGACTGCCATTGCCTGTGGTTCTTATACATGGTACGGAGAAGAATATACAGCGAGTGGCGATTACGAGAAGACCTTCACGACCGCAGCAGGATGTGATTCTATCGTGACCTTGCATTTGACGATTCATGAGAGCAAGACATCCGATACGACCGCAGTAGCCTGTGATTATTTCATGTGGTATGGCAAACGATACATAGAGACAGGAGACTACGAGAAACTGTTTACGTCCGTAACTGGTTGTGACAGTGTAGTGACGTTGCATTTGACGATCAACGAAAGTACGACGGTAGATACGACTGCAATAGCATGTGGTTCTTATACATGGTACGGTGAGGAATATACAGCTAGTGGTGATTACGAGAAAACATTTACGACGTTAGCCGGTTGTGATTCCATCGTCACGTTACATTTGACCATCAATGAGAGTATAAAAGTAGATACGACAGCGGTAGAGTGTAACTCTTATACATGGTATGGAGATGAATATACAGCAAGTGGTGATTACGAGAAGACTTTCATGACCGCAGCAGGTTGTGACTCTATTGTGACCTTGCATTTGACGATTAATGAGAGCAAGACATCCGATACGACCGCAGTAGCCTGTGATTATTTCATCAGGCATGGCAAACGATACATAGAGACGGGAGACTACGAGAAACTGTTTACGACGGTAGCGGGTTGTGACAGTGTAGTGACGTTGCATCTGACGATCAACGAAAGCACGACGGTAGATACGACTGCTATTGCCTGTGGTTCTTATACATGGTA
>JBGUIU010000112.1:0-45895 GCA_045113275.1 Paludibacteraceae bacterium | reverse complement strand
ACTGTATATTCGAGCCATTCACCTGTTTGGAGGTATCCGATAGCGGTATTGTTCATATCCACGCCTTCGTTACGGTCGCCACCGTTGCGGTTTTGTTCGTCGTTATCGTGGTAAGCGTTTCCTTCACCTCCGTAGTCGAATTCTTCCGCTTCGATAATGCCAGGAATTTTGGCAGGTGTTCCATTGTATGGTTTCTGTTCTGGAAGAATTTTTATGGTCTTTTTAGGCGTAGTGTATTCTTTATTGTCGCTATCATATCCAACAGCCCAGATGGAGTGGGAGCCTTCTAAGATATTTTCCCATACATAGGAGTCTCCTTCAGCAATACGTTCGTTGTCTGCATAGATCTCCACACGTTGGATAACCTCTGCGTCATAATTTACGGTTATACTTACCTCTCCAGGCTCTGATTCTTGGTTAAGAATGGTTGAGAGAGAAAGAGAAGATTGTTGAACTGGATTGTCTCCTAATAATTCCAACATCTTTTGAGCATAATGTCTACCTAATTCTTTGTATCCCTCTACTGTGAAGTGGTATTGGTCGAAGGCAGCTTCACATCCTTCAGAAGAGACTACATAAGCGGTAGGTATAACGTTAGGTACGTTTGCGATGATTCTATTATGACCACTGCAAGGACCAGAGTGACGAACTTCACCGACAAGTAATGGAACCTCAGCAGCATTCAAACCAAGATCGTTCAACATGTTTTCATATACGCCTTTCAAGCGAACTGGCCAATCCTCTTGTTCGTTATTGTTTTCGCCCTGATGGATAAGGATTCCTTTGATGACACCCACTTTTTGTGCCTCTTTTCCCATCTCCATAAGTCTCTTGTAAGGGTTGTTTCCATACGCTCTGGCATAGCTTTGTAACCAATCGGCTGCTGTTCTGATATAGTCTTCGCATTTATCTTTTTCGAACAATGCAATGTCAGATCCACCGCAAGCTACAACAACGACACCTACACGAATGCTAGGATCGAGTTCCGCTACCAAGGTACGTCCGAAGTAATCGACAGGACCGAATCCGATATTGTTGTCATGGAAACAACGAGCTAAAGGTGGAATGGCGGTGTACCATTGACCTTTCTTGCGGTCTCCTCTGGAACAATCGTCGGCTGTGTATAACATCTGAAAACGTTCGTCCACCCCTTCCTTTTCTGAATTAGGAACGGAGGCGTTTCCTTCCATGTTGGATTGACCAAAGCAGAGATAAATGTGAAAATTAGGATCTGGGTCAGCTTTCATGAAGAAAGTGGCACCCAAATAACAGAGCATACATAAAGCTATGCGTATAAATTGTTTGTTTTTCATGGTTTTAAATTTTTGGTTCTGTGCAAAAGTACTCTACGGACTTAGTTTTCAGTATGAATTTTATAGCATCAGATTGGATTTTTTTGTCAAGTTCTAAATCTTTAAAACCCTAATATCATTATATTTGTCATGTAAAATTGTCAAAAATATATTGCTATGCATTGTAAATTAATAGTTTCAACTATATGTCTTGTCGGATTTGCCAGTTGTAATAATGGGGTAGAAGCGCCTATCGTTAATACCATTACAGGAGATTCTATTACTATTACACAAAATGATTCTAATTCAGTTAGTCTGCAAAAAGATTCGGTAGTTAAAGAGGTGGTTAATGATGAAGTGGATGACGATGATGAATATGAAGGAGAATCGGATAATGATAAATTGGGCATAGGCAAACGAGTGTCAAAAAAGAGTCTCTCGGAAGCAGACATAGAAATAACTCAAATCTACAATTTCCCAGAAAAATTACAACCTGATGGCTGTAAACAAGTCTATTTTGGTAAATGTCTTGACGTTGATTATAATACTTTTTATGTATTATATGCTTTGGGAAATGATAGTTTTTCTATAGCCTATAAAGTAGAAGTAGAAGAAAAAAAGTCTTTTTGTCCGGCAACTTGTTGGGGTGGATCGTATGTCCATTATGAAAATGGGATTTTGACAAGGGAATGTGAAGAGAATTCTAACATTTACAAACTCCATTTTAAAATAGAAGGGAATAAAATGGTCTTTATTGGGGATGATTTAGAAGAACCGAATAAGTGGCTAGATGAAGCGTTGAAAAAAGAAGAGGATCCTGAAAAACATTGTGCACTTTGTCGGGGTGTTCAATATCGAGAACAATGGTGGATAGATGATTGCCTGTCAAGCGGTTTGGTTATGGCTATATACAAGGCGAAACAACTAATCAAGGAGGGTAAACAAGATGAAGCAAATGAGATGATTCTAAGACTTGAAAACGAATACAAAAAGGGTATTCCCAATGATACTGCATGGGTTGTGTTGGAAAAATTGAAAAATCTCGGCGGACAGACAAAATAGTCATACGAACTATATATGATATGAGTCGCTTCGCGAGAAATCATACAAATCTAATCAAATCATACAAATATCTATTATCGCAACACCTTGTTATATTCTGCTATCAAATTTACTTGTAAACATATTTGTCAGATTTGTGAATATTTGTAAGATTTCTGTCCGAAGGACACTTAGGAAAACAAAAAAATCGGAGGACTAAAATCCCTCCGATTTTCATTATAGAGAAAACGTTATTAATACTCCATCTTAGTCATACGAACTGAACTATATATGATATGAGTCGCTTCGCGAGAAATCATACAAATCTATTCAAATCTCACAAATCTTTATTATAGCAACTTCTTGTTGTGCTCTGCTGTCAAACCCATAAATTTTCTGGGGAAAAAAAGAAGAGCGCTCGTCATCAATGTAAGGTAATACGATATACAGCATAACGATACGTTTATAAGCGATCAGGACTTAACGATAAAGTGTACGGAGACACTAAAATGAGCTATCCTCGCTCTCAACGCAATAGTTTAGAGAAGACCATTGGCCCCGTCTTCGGTGGGGCTTTACATTCGCCTGACGAAACGCTCTTGATGGTATTAAATCACGGATGTATTTAGTGATCCATGAGTTCTGTGCTCCAATTGGTCTCTTGAATAAGGTTGTCAGTCTGACGCAATTGTTTGCAGAGTGCGTCCAACTTAAGTTGTAGTTCTCGTACATTCACGGTGCTGAGCACCTTGATTTCGGTGTGGGATGCACGTCCGGTAAGAATGCTTGCACTGTTTAGGAAGTTGCGGTACCGTTCAATTTTCAGTGTAAGGCAATCTTTTTCGGCAATCCATTCAGTCAATGATTTTCCTTTGACGATTGTTGCGCAGTTTGTTAGGTTCACTCGGGCGATTATCCACTGTAGGCGATCCACTGCAGCATCCAACTCAGATAATAAGAGTTTGGGATCTTCGGCAGGTTGTTCACCCTCCTGCACAGTGGCATTATTGTTAAGTCTGGTGTGCATTTGTTGAATCTTACGGTTCAAGTCAGCACGTTCTTGTAATGCTTCCGCTAGTTTCATACGCGTTTAAAAATTAATTTCGGTATATGTGTGGAATTTGTTTTCTTTTCACCTAATGATAATGAGAGCTTTTTCTCTTTATTTCAGTTGTTTGCCGTCGGAAAAGGCGTTACCCACCTTGTCACCAAGCTTTATGTATGTATGCTGTACGGGGTTGTAGGTGATGATACCCATTTTCTCCACGTCGGGGTTGCCGTCGGCATCTAAGAAACGTTCATCGCAAAGGATGTTGATGACTTTTGCCACGAGGTTGTAGCCCTCTTCCGATTCGTCAATTTTACGTTCCACGCGGCATTCGAGTGTCATGGGAAAATCCTTGAAGAGGGGAGCGCTCACGTTAGGTGCTTTTTCTACAGACCAGCCAGTTTTCTCCATTTTGTTAGGGGTGTTTCTTCCGCTCACGATACCCACATAGTCGGCAGCCACCAAGGTGTTGGCAGTTGCGAAAGTGACGGTGAAGTCGGCATTTGTTTTGAGGTTATCAGTTGTAGCATGAGAACCGAGAGAGATGACTATTTCATGCATATCCCATTGTCCGCCCCAAGCCGCGTTCATGGCATTGGGTTTACCATTCTTATCATACGTACCGATGATCAGTACCGGTTGAGGAATCAACCACGATTTAGAACCAAAACTTTTCATTGTAATTGACGAATAAAAATTAATAATATCTATTTTGTGGATTGAACATACTTTGATCGATTTAGCATCTCCTGCAATATGCTGGCATAATAGATGTAATCAAGGGTATTTGTTTTTCCGTTTGTAAGTTTTGAAATCAAATTGAAGAAATCATTATTATCCCAAGATGATAAATCAATAATCTTTTGATTTAAAAAATAGTTATAAAGTATCTCTAAGTTGTGGTTGTTTATAGGTTTGGGTCTTGTTTCACCATAATAAATTTTGTCTCCTTTGTAAGATACTGGAGTTAAGCTTCGTCTAAACGACAAAGAGGTGATTCTTCTCCTTCGAATATCATTTTCAATAGAATTATATATGTCAGAAAAAGATTTGCTATTTGCAACTACTTTTAATTCTCTTATTTCTGAATTAATGGTGCTCCTTTGAATCTGTGAAACAGAAGGCAAAGACATCTCTTTCACGATAGTCTTTGGCAAGACAGAAATAGTGAGGCTAGACAAGATTTCCTCAATCTCGTCTTCTGAGAAAGAGTCCTTGTAGTCGTTCCTTAGATATTGCTTTAGATTGTCAGCCACAATTGCGTCCCCATTGGCAACAAGATACTGCTGAGCCTCAATCTTTTTCAACTCCTGCTGCTTCTCTGATATTCTATTCTCACAGAACTCGGTAAGTGAATCAGATGAATAGTTTTCCTTCCCAAATAACTCAACAAACATTTCGCCAAATTTGTTGTTCAGTTCAAGCGGAATTTTTAGAACAGATATTGCGTTAGTGCTCTCTGGCTTGTCATAGAACAACTCAATGTGCTCACCGATATATATGCCGAACTTTATTTTCCGCTGACGCATATATGATTCCAATTGTTGTATCTCTCTTTGGCTGATAGAATGAACTGGACGTTTCACTTCGATAACAAACAGTTCCTCTCCATCTCTTTTTATCAATATATCAGGCTGGATAAAATTGTTGTTTCCTATTGGTATATTCGGTTTGTGGCATATCTCCCCTCTGTATTTTGCCCATCCAAGTAGCTGAAATTGAGTTTCAATCAAACGATGATATTCATTCTCGTCCACATCTCGCTGTTGAGCATCACACAAATCATACACGAACTGGTTCCATTTCTCTGTCATAATTGTTACCTTTAAGATAGTATGTAAATTGTCCATAAAATTACACAAAACCTAAATGTTACACAAAAGATCAACGAAAAAATCAAGGAAGTATGTTTGATTTGGAGCATGGTTGAAGTGTTTACAGCCAAAATAGGTATAGATAAACCGTTGTTATTCATTGCGACAGTGGTTATACCGAATTGAGTCAATCGATAACCATCAACAAATGATATCTTGCACCATGCGGTTAGTGAAATTACTTCGGAACGTATCGTAACTGATGTCCGAATTATTGAGGGTGACACGATGCGTGGTTGACTCTTCCATGGAAAATAAAAAAATCGGAGGACCCTTCAGCCCTCCGATTTTCATGATTTATAGAGAATTAATTATTAATACTCCATTTTAGTCATACGAACGTATGATTGATAACGCTTCTTAGCCATTTCCTCAGAAGCATTGAACAACTCTTGTGCTTCGTTAGGGAATTGCTTCATAACAGAAGCGTAACGAACCTCACCCTTCAAGAAGTCTTGGAACTTGCTGTAGTCAGGCTCTTTTGAATCCAATGTGAATGGGTTCTTGCCTTCAGCTTCCAATGCTGGGTTGAATCTCCACAAGTGCCAGTATCCGCACTCAACAGCCTTAGCCTCTTCAGCTTGAGCCTTGCCCATACCAGCCTTCAAACCGTGGTTGATACATGGAGCGTATGCGATAACCAATGATGGTCCGTCGTATGCCTCAGCTTCCTTAAGAGCTTTCAAGCATTGAGCTTGGTTAGCACCCATAGCAACTTGAGCTACATATACGTAACCATAAGTAGTAGCGATCATACCCAAATCCTTCTTACGTACTCTCTTACCAGATGCAGCGAACTTAGCGATTGCACCAAGAGGAGTAGCCTTAGATGATTGACCACCTGTGTTAGAGTAAACTTCAGTATCCAATACCAAGATGTTAACGTTCTTACCAGAAGCGATCACGTGATCCAAACCTCCGTAACCGATATCGTATGATGCACCGTCACCACCGATGATCCATTGAGAACGCTTGATCATGTAGCCAGTCAACTCTGCCAATTGCTTGCAGTGGTTGCACTTGCTCTTACCAGCTTCTACGATAGGAATAATCTTTTCAGTGATTTCTTGAGACTTAGCAGCGTCGTTCTTGTTATCCAACCATGCTTGGAATAATTCCTTAGCCTCAGCAGGAGTGCAATCAGCAGCGATAGCCTCGTTCATGATCTTAACGATACGCTCACGCATCTTCTCGTTAGCCAATTCCATACCTAAACCGAACTCACAGAAGTCCTCGAACAAAGAGTTAGCCCAAGCTGGACCTTGACCCTTCTCGTTAGTTGTATAAGGAGTGGATGGGATAGAACCAGAGTAGATAGAAGAACATCCAGTTGCATTGGCTACGATTTCACGGTTACCAAACAATTGAGAGATCAACTTCACGTATGGAGTCTCACCACAACCTGAGCATGCGCCAGAGAACTCGAACAATGGAGTAGCGAACTGAGAGTTCTTAGGATTAGCTGTGATGTCAACCAAGTGTTGCTTGCTAGACACTTTCTTAACAGCGTATTCCCAGTTAGCAGCCTCAGTAGCTGTAGCTTGAGATTCAGGATCGAATGCCACCATCTTAAGAGCGTTCTTGCCCTTTTCAGGATTGTTACCCAAACATACGTCAACACAGTTACCGCAGCCCAAGCAATCCATAACACCTACTTGCATACGGAACTTCATGCCCTTCATAGCAGCAGGAGCTTTCATCTCGATCATCTCGCCGTTCATACCCTTAGCCTCATCGTCAGTCATAACGATTGGACGGATACATGCGTGAGGACATACAAATGCACAGTTGTTACATTGTACACAGTCAGCAGCATTCCATTGAGGAACGAATGCAGAAACACCACGTTTCTCGTAAGCAGCTGTACCTGCAGGCCATTCACCATCTTCGATGCCCTTGAATGCAGAAACTGGTAACAAATCACCGTTTTGAGCATTGATAGGACGAACGATCTTATTGATGAATTCAGGATCGTCGTTTGCTTTAGCTTTGTCTTCGCCTAAGTTAGCCCAAGCTGGATCAATAGCTAATTCTTTGTATTCACCACCACGATCAACTGCAGCGTAGTTCTTGTTTACAACATCTTCACCCTTCTTACCGTAAGACTTAACAATGAATTTCTTCATTTGCTCAACAGCCAATTCTACAGGAATAACGCCTGTGATACGGAAAAATGCAGATTGAAGGATTGTATTGGTACGGTTACCCAAACCAATCTCCTGAGCAATCTTAGTTGCATTGATATAATATACTTTGATATTGTTCTTAGCAAAGTAAGTCTTTACCTTGTTAGGTAAGTTCTTAGCCAACTCTTCACCTTCCCAGATGGTGTTCAACAAGAATGTACCATTCTTTTGCAAACCACGAGTTACATCATACATGTGAAGATATGCTTGTACGTGACATGCTACGAAGTTAGGTGTGTTCACCAAGTAAGTAGAACGGATAGGAGTGTCACCGAAACGCAAGTGAGAGCAAGTGAAACCTCCAGACTTCTTAGAGTCATAAGAGAAGTATGCTTGACAGTGCTTGTTAGTGTTATCACCGATGATCTTTACTGAGTTCTTGTTAGCTCCGACAGTACCGTCAGCACCCAAACCATAGAACTTAGCCTCGAACATACCAGCACCACCTACAGCTACTTCCTCTTTCTTAGGAAGAGAAGTGAAAGTAACATCATCAACGATACCAACTGTGAAGTGGTTCTTAGGCTCTTTCATAGCCATGTTCTCGTAAACTGAGATGATCTGAGCTGGAGTAGTATCATTAGAACCTAATCCGTAACGACCACCGATTACTTTAGGAGCATCTTTTACATCGAAGAATGCTTCGCGAACGTCTAAGTACAAAGGATCACCGTTTGCACCTGGCTCTTTTGTTCTATCTAATACAGTGATAACCTTAGCAGACTTAGGAACTGCAGCAAGCAAATGCTTAGTTGAGAATGGACGGAACAAGTGAACTGCTACCAAACCAACTTTCTCGCCTTTAGCAGCCAAGAAGTCAATCACCTCACGGATACATTCTGTAACAGAACCCATCGCAATGATGACACGGTCAGCATCCTTAGCTCCATAATAATCAAACAAACCATAGTTACGTCCCGTAATCTTAGAAATCTCCTTCATGTAGTTTTCTACGATTTCAGGTACATTATTATACATGGTGTTGCATGACTCACGGTGAGTAAAGAACGTATCTGGGTTCTCTGCCATACCGCGCATAACAGGCTTATTAGGATTCAAAGCTCTTGAACGGAATTCAGCTAATTTCTCTTGATCGATCAAGCCAGCCAAATCTTCGTTGTCCAATTTCTCAATCTTCTGGATCTCGTGAGATGTACGGAATCCGTCGAAGAAGTTCAAGAATGGAACCTGAGACTTGATGGTTGACAAGTGAGCAACACCTGCCAAGTCCATAACTTCTTGCACTGAACCTTCTGCCAACATAGCGAAACCTGTCTGACGACAAGCATAAACGTCTTGGTGATCACCGAAGATACAAAGAGAGTGAGAAGCGATTGTACGAGCTGAAACATGGAATACAGCAGGCATCTTCTCAGCAGCGATTTTGTACATGTTAGGGATCATCAACAACAGACCTTGAGAAGCTGTGTAAGTTGATGTCAACGCACCTGCTTGGATTGCACCGTGAACTGCACCTGCGGCTCCTGCCTCTGATTGCATTTCTGTTACAGACACTGTCTCGCCGAAGATGTTCTTGCGACCTTGAGCGGCCCACTCATCTACGTGCTCCGCCATCGTTGAAGATGGTGTGATAGGGTAGATACAGGCACATTCGCTGAACATATATGAAATATGTGCAGCAGCCTCATTACCATCACAAGTGATGAATTTTTTTTCTTTAGCCATAATTTTATAATATTGAACAATAAAAAATTTTTCAACTATACCTGTTGTTGAGAAAATCTAATTTTCTCCAACAAACTGCAAATTTAAAAAAAAAAATAAAACTCAACACGCTTTTTACTCGTTTCAATATTTATTTTTATAATTTAATTTGATGTCTCTTCTTTTGCCTTATCCTTCATCTGTTTTTGTTGTCTGTTTTTTACATGATTTATTTTTCTGAATTGACCTTTTTGAATTTGTTGTCTCTACTCATTGAATCTTAATAATTTATCATAAAAAATAAGGATATTATGCACGAATAGTATATAAAATAGATTAAATATATAATATTCGTTATTGTTAAGTGCTTGATAATTATGTTGTTAAATGTAATTTAACGAATAATAACGTTTGTTGCTCAATTTTTAAGTTAGAAATCTTTTTTTTACCTTGATTTTCATATTTTTGTAACGTTATAATTATAACAAAAAAACGAATTCTTATGAAAGTTATAAAGATTTTGGGAGTGTTGCTCCTCTTGTTTTTGGGTGTGTTGTTTGTCCTTCCTTATTTTTTTAAGGATAAAGTAAAAGAAGTAATTGAGACAGAGACTAGTTCTCTTTTGAAAGCTCAATTGTATATTGGAGATTTCTCTCTAGGTTTTTTCTCCAATTTCCCGAATGCCACGATTACGTTAAAAGATTTTGGATTGGTTGGCGTGGATTCGTTTGCGAACGACACGTTATTAGATGTGGAAAAATTGAATGCCGTAGTGAATCTGACCAGTTTGTTTAAAGATTCTTATAAAATATCTAAGATAGAATTGATTCGTCCGACTATAAATGCAATCGTAAATGCTGATAGTATAGCCAATTGGGATATTGTGGTGGAAGATTCTCTTGAGGTGACAGAAGAAGAGGAGAGTGCTCCTTTGAAATTGAATCTGAAGAAGGTTAAGGTGGAGGATTTAAAAGTCACTTATGCCAGCATTCCTGATAGCATGTCGGCTGCTGTAGAAGGTGTGGATCTGAATCTGAAAGGCAATTTAGCTTTTGATATAGAGACCTTGGCTGATATTAAAGAGTTGAAACTTCTTGTTGATAAGATTACATATGAAGATAATACATCGTCTGGCACAAAAGCTGTGTTAGATAATGTGGATCTGGACTTCAATGGCAAGATGAGTGATAGAATCTCAAAATTGAAGTTGTTGTTTGGCGTAGATACAATCTCTGTTTCGGTGGCAGGTGTTCCTTACCTGAGCAAAGCGGTGTTGAATGCGGATATCGATATGGAAGCTGATTTAGACAGTAGTAAGTTTGTATTTGCTGATAACTATTTGAAATTAAATGAGATACAAGCAAATTTTGAAGGATTTGTTCAGATTGTTGATTCGCTTACAACGAATATGGATATAAAGTTGAAGACTCCTGCGATAGACTTTAAGCAGATTCTGTCATTGATACCAGCTATCTATAGCAAGGAGTTTGAGTCAATCGAAACTTCTGGAGCAGTATCATTGAATGCTGTAGCGAAAGGAATCATGCAAGGTGATACTTTACCGATGATTGATGCAGATTTAAAGATTACGGATGCAATGTTCAAGTATCCTGATTTACCAAGTTCGATGAATCAGATTAATATAGATGCTAAGGTGACGAATCCTGGTGGTGCAACAGACTCGACAGAGGTGAATGTCTCTAAGTTTAATTTTACGATGGCCGGTAATCCTTTTGCGATGACATTGGATGTTAAGACGCCTGTGTCTGATCCTGATTTTTCCGTTTCGGCTAATGGTGTGATCAACCTTGGAACCATCAAAGATGTTATTCACTTAGAAGACCTGGATTTGAAAGGTATCTTGACAGCTGCTTTAAAAGCTAACGGAAAGATGTCGTATGTAGATAATGAGAAATATGAGCTGTTTGTCATTGACGGTGATTTGAAGATGAACGAGTTTGTATTGAAAACTCCTTCATTGGATTATGATGTGAAGATTAATGAAGCAGACCTAGGGTTTACTTCTCAATACGTGGACATGAATGCTGATATAGCATTAGGTAAGAGTGATTTGGCTTTATCAGGAAAGGTTCAGAATTTCATTCAATATGTGATGCGTGGTGAAACCCTTAAAGGTAATATGAATATCAAATCTAAGTTGCTTGATACGAATGAGTTATTGGGTGCATCTGAGGATGTTGATTCAGAAGAACCTGTGGATGAATCTTCATCGGTTGCGGTTCCTGCAAATCTTGATTTCGCAGTTAACGTAGCGGTTGATCAACTGAAATATGGTGCGATAAACATTCAAACCATGAAGGGTGATTTGTATGTAAAAGATGCAGTGGCTCAGATTAAATCGTTATCGGCTAACACCATGGGAGGTTCTGTTAATGTGGCAGGAAAATACGACACGAAGGATACATTAAATCCTAACGTAGATGTTAATTTGAATGTGAAAAACATGAACATCAATGAGGTCTTCTCAAAAGTAAGAACGGCTAAAAAGATGGTTCCGTTGTTATCTGATGCAGAAGGTAAATTCTCAATGAACATGGATTTTGCTTCGAAGATGGATGCTACACTTTCTCCTATCATGAACACAATCAATGCGAAGGGAAAATTCACCACGAAAGAGGTGGCTTTGAAAAATGCTAAGGTGTTTAATGCAATAGCTGATAAGGTGAAGTTGTCTGCTTTGAATGATCCTAAGTTAAAGGATGTCTCGATCAGTTTTGCTATTAAGGATGGACGTTTATATGCAGATCCTTTTGAGACCAAGGTGTCAACGGCTATATTGAACTTCTCAGGTTCGTCTGGATTGGATAAGACATTGGATTATGTCTCTACAATTAAGATGCCGAAAAGCATTTCCAATGCAGTGGATATGGCCTTTGACTTAAAGATTGGCGGAACCTTTAGTGATCCTAAGTTCACATTCAGTATGGCTTCGATGGTGGAGCAACTTAAGGAGAAGGTGACTGAGGTAGTGGATGAGGCAAAACAAAAAGCTATAGCAGAGGCCAAGGCACAAAAAGAAAAGATGGTGGCAGCCGCAAGAGCATCGAAGGAGAAAATGGTGGCAACGGCTAAGACATCAGCAGATAAGGTGATGGCAGATGCAGAAGCTCAAGCAGCAGCATTGCAATCTAAAGCTACAAATCCTTTAGCTAAGGCAGGTGCAAAAAAATCCGGCGATGCCTTGTTATCTAAGGCTAGAACACAAGCTAATAAAATCATTGCAGATGCAGAGGCAAGTGGAGATAAAATGATTGCAGATGCAGAAGCAAAAGGTGATGCAATGATAAAAAAAGCATCGGAAACGAAACCAGGAGATAATAAGTAATCTAAAATTATTGATACAAAAACGGGGAAGTAACATCATGTTGCTTTCCCGTTTTTCGTTTTGATAGAGTGAAAAGAGTAGGGGATTTCCCTATTCCTGTTCTTCTATGTTATTTGTAGAATTTTGTTGAAGCCGTTTTCTCTCTTTTATACGTGTTATCCAAGACTGTATAAGCTTTTCCAGCCAATCAATGATCGTTTTCAAAAAGAAGGATGAAATGAAGGTTATCACAATGGCTAATAATAGAGGAACCCTTATTATTTCCCAAATAGAACGTGAATTTCGCTTGTATTTATCATAATAATATGTTTCGGCATCCGTCAGCTTTTCTTGCGTACAGGATGCAGGCAAATTTAGATTTGAAAAAACAGAATCATATTGGAGTGAATCGTTTTTCAGAGAGAGACAAAAATATTTCGTATTGGAAAGTCCGAATAAAAAACTATCCACTTCTGCAATGCTATCTATATCTATACTTTGTTTTCCTTCAATATAAAAGGGCATATTGTCGATAGAGATGATTCTATATTGAGGGGTGATTTGTATGTATCGGCAATCACCATAGCCAGCATCAAGACTCTTTTTCTCGCCAAACAATATGCTAAATGAGGTGAAAATTGAGAAGGAGAATAAAAAGATGATGGCTGCGACATTTGTTGTTATTAGATTGCGCAAAAGATGTATTCTTTCGGAGAATATCAATGTTAATATAGTGACAATTACACAGATCGCTGGTAGAATGGATACGACTACTATCAGGAAAAAGATAAACAGGAATAAAAAAATATTTATGATTAATTCCATACCATTTTATTTAATTGTAAAAACTATTTTATTTTCTCATCAACATATCATTTTCTCTTACCCAAAAATGTTTTTCTTTTTTTCCTTTCCATCGATTGTAAAATGTGAACAGAAAATTGTATTCAATTATATCATTTTCGGTTGCAACGGTAAATGTTATGTGAAGAGATTTGTGTTCAGAAGCAATAGAGTCCAGAAAATTGATGTTGTTTGTTAGAGATAGATTGAATTGCGAATTCTCGTTTATCGTTTTTGTACTGTCCTGTGCGTTAATTGCTATTGGAATTATATTTATATCATCAGTGTAGTAATCGAAGGTTGAACTGACGATTTTCATGCTGTCTATTGATAGTATACCCTTTGTTTTATTCTTTCCAGACACCATGATTCCATTTTTATCTATCGTCCATTGAAGAGAGAGTATGGAGTCAGAATAGGAGAGGTTTTCTATGTTTTCTATATCAATTTTACAGAATTTCGCCCATCTGAATTGAATGTTCTCATCAGAAGAGAATGTGGTGCTGTCCTTTTCATTGGGTACTTCCGATTGGATGTTATTCCATGCTTGATTATTACATTGTACGGATATAAGGTAGGGGTAAATCTCATCATTACTGTGATACATTGTGAGAAGGGAAGTGATAGCTAACGTGATGTAATATAACAACTTCTTTGTGATAAACGTTATAGCCGCGGATGTCAAGAACAATAAGCAAGCTTTTAAACGTGGATGATTATCTTTTGTCTTTTTGTAATACCTTATGGCAAGTATGATCATGAGTAATAGGAGAACATCAGGTGCAAAAACCTCTAAATAAAAACATACCCTACTCATAAGTTCGTTAATTGAGGCAAGTGAATAGACAGCCACAAAAATTATATTTAGAACGACTGCAATGATTAAATAAGACCAAAATTTATGAGATTTCATACGATATGTTATTAGTTATTAGTTAGATAATTGTCTATTCTTCATCCTCATCATCCTCATCTTTCATGTATTCCTCTTTTGTCAAAGCCCAAGAAACGAAAGGCTCCAAGGTTTTGTCTCCATACTGTTTTGTTCCCCAGATTCCGCTCCAAAAAAACAACGAGTCGGTTTGGTTGTTGCTGAAGTTATGCCATGTAAAGGGTACCTTTAATATGCTGCTAGGGAAATATTTAGACGTTAGATTGTTGCTGGAAGTAACTTTCTTATTGAGAAAAGGATTCTGTTTATATTTTATTTTCCTTACCGTGATTTTCCAATCAGGCAAATTTGTTATCACGGAATCATCATTGTGCTCGGATTCATCATCATACATGGGTTCAATATTCTCCATGATGTAAGGAAAGAGTTTGTGAATCCAGCCTGTGATGGCTAATGCTTCGTATTCGACTCTGTCTTTGTAAATATTCATCCAAAACTCTTTGTTTGCATTCCCTTTGGATGCTTCAATAAACTCGTCGACGATAGGGAGGAGGCATGTTTTCCATTCTGTCATCTCCAAGGTGTCTAATATGGATAATTTATCCTTTATCATCTCCCAATCTTCTGTGGTTCCCCTTAAAACGATCCAAGGAATGCCACAGGCTGTTAGCACATTATAGGAGAAGGCCTCCTGTTGGGCATGCAAAAGCGTGATTTGGTAGGCAGCATGATCGATAGGGGTGGTGGTGCTGAATTGTGGCACAAAGGCTTCGTAAAAATAGGGAGCTGTGTATCGACGTGTTTGTTGGGTTAATGAATCGACAGCAACATCCCATTGTGTGGAATCGGATGCCAAGGCGTCAACCCTCACATAGATGGAGTTCGGATGTCCATTTGGAAATATTTTCTTCTCAAAAGATTTGAAATTCAATTCAATATGAATGGATATGCCCTGACAAATGGTAAGCCAAATCACATCGGGAGAAAGAGCCAAAGGATGATGATTATGGTATGCAGTTCTTACAGTTTCAAGCAAAGCATTCGAATAGAAACGATCAATGGAAGGCACGAGTTTCATCTGTTTATGTTCTTCTGGCAGATACACGATTTCTCTCATGGCTATTCTCTCAAAGATATGTTTAGCATTTATTTCACTATGGAATCTTTTAGCGATGCTGACATTTTCCACGTCGAAACGGACACCTTCGGGTGATGAAACGCGTTCCGATTCAGTTACGTCTTGGGCGGACAACGATGAATTTAAAGCGACGGTCCAAGCTACCGTCACAATCAATTTTTTCCAGTGGTTAAATTTCCTTGTCATATTTCTTGTTGGTTGAATTTCTGTGAAAATAATATAATATGGTTGTGTTTTTATTCTTCCTCCATATCAGGAAGATTCTTTCTTTCAAATTCCTTTTCAACGGTCAAAGCCCAAGAAATAAAAGGTTCCAATGTTTTGTCTCCATACTGTTTTGTTCCCCAAATTCCGCTCCAAAAATAAAACGATTCGGTTTTGTTTTCGAAGACGTTATGCCATGTAAAGGGTACCTTTACTGTGCTGCTAGGGAAAACCTTAGATGTTAGATTGTCGCTGGAAGTAACTTTCTTATAGAGAAAAGGATTCGGTTTATATTTTATTTTCTTTACCATGATTTCCCGATCAGGCAAATATGTTATTACGGAATCATCATTGTGCTCGGATTCATCATCATACATGGGTTCAATATTCTCCATGATGTAAGGAAAGAGTTTGTGAATCCAACCTGTGATGGAGTATAATCCATAATCTTGTTTGTCTTTATAAATATTCATCCAAAACGATTTTTTGGCTTTCCCTTTGGAAGCGGCGATGAACTGGTTGATGATAGGGATGAGGCTGGCTTTCCATTCCTTCATTCCCAGTGTGTCCAGAATGGATAATTTATCCTTTATCAGCATCCAATCTTCTGTTGTTCCCCTTAAAACGATCCAAGGAATGCCACAGCCCGACTCCACATTATAAGAGAAGGCCTCTTTCTGGGCATGCAAAAGAGTGATTTGGTAGGCAATATGATCGATAGGGGTTGTGGTGCTGAATTGTGGCACAAAGGCCTCGTAAAAATAAGGGTTTGTGTATCGACGCGTTTGTTGGGATAATGAATCGACAGCAACACTCCATTGGGAGGAATCGAACGCTACGGTGTCAACCCTCACGAGGATTGATTTTGGATGTCCCTTTGGATATATTTTCTTCTCTAACGAATTGAAATTCATGTTGATATGGATGGATATGCCTTGACAAATGGTAAGCCAGATCACATCGGGCGAAAGAGCCAATGGTCGATGTTCATGGTAAGCAGTCCTTACAGTTTCAAGCAACGCATTTGATTCGACACGATCGATGGAAGGCACGAGTTTCATCTGTTTATGTTCTTCTGGCATATACACGATTTCCCTCCATGTTGTTTGCATAAAAACGTCTTTAGCATCTTGTTCAAATTTGAACTCTTCAGCAATTGAATCATTTTCCACGTTGAAACGGACACCTTTAGGTGATGAAGCGCGTTCCGAGCCAGTCACGTCTTGGGCGGACAACGATGAATTTAAAGCAACGGTCCAAGCTACCGTCACAATCAATTTTTTCCCGTGGTTAAATTTCCTTGTCATATTTCTTGTTGTTCAAATTTTTGTAAATTTTATATAGATGCATACAAATATATAATTTTAAAATAATTGTCTATTCTTCATCCTCATCTTTTCATGTATTCTTTTTTTGTCAAAGCCCAAGAAATAAAAGGCTCCAAGGTTTTGTCTCCATATTGTTTTGCGCCCCAAATTCCGCTCCAAAAATACAATGAGTCGGTTCTGTTTTCGAAGTTGTTATGCCAAGTAAAAGGTACCTTTACTGTGCTGCTAGGAAATCTACTAGATGTTAGGTTGTCACTGCTAGTAACTTTCTTATTGAGAAATGGATTTTTCTCTCCGGAGTCGAGGTATGGAAAGAGATTGTGAATCCAGCCTGTGATGGCATATGTATCGTAATCAATTTTGTCTTTGTAAATATTCATCCAAAACTCTTTATTTGCATTCCCTTTGGAAGCTTCGATGAACTCGTCAATGATAGGAGAGAGGCTTGTTTTCCATTCTGTCATATCCAAGGTGTCTAATATGGATAATTTATCCTTTATCATCTCCCAATCTTCTGTGGTTCCCCTTAAAACGATCCAGGGAATGCCACAACCAGACTCCACATCATATGAGAAAGCATTTTTCTGAGCATATAAAAGTGTGATTTGGTAGGCAACATGATCGATAGGGGTGGTTGTGCTGAATTGTGGCACAAAGGCCTCATAAAAATAGGGATCTACGTATTTACGCGTTTGTTGGGTTAATGAATCGACAACAACACTCCATTGGGAAGAATCGAACGCTATGGTGTCAATCCTTATGGAGATTTTTTCAGGATGTCCAATCTTGTAAATTTTATTTTCTAATGATTTGAAATTCAGATCAATATGATTTGCCATGCCTTGACAGATTGTAAGCCAAATCACGTCAGGAGAAAGAGCCAACGGACGATGTTCATGGTATGCGGTTATTACGGTTTCAAGCAACGCATTAAAAGTAAAAGGTTGAATTGTAGGCACGATTCTCATCTGTTTATGTTCTTCAGGCATATATAAGATTTCTCTCATGGTTATTTTCTCTATAAAATTTTTAGCATCCTGTTCATGATGGAAATCTTTAGCGATGGAATCATTTTCCACGATGAAACGGACACCTTCGGGAGAATACGGGTCGTTTTCCTTTAGTTTTTTCAAAATGGAGTTTGAATAGCATATATCATGAAACATACCGTTTTCCCATATGTCACGAAATGCGGACGATTCATCATAAACTAATTCAGATTCAGAAAATTCAGATTCAGAAATTTCTTCAGATTTTTGTTCAATTGTATCAATCTCTTGAATATTTTCCTTGTTTTCCTGATTAGAATTACCACAGGATGAAATAAGGAAAATGATAAGAAGCGGTATACGAGAGAAAATCCCAATGATTTTATGCGTTGTTGTCATAATAAATAATTATAGGTACATACAAATATATAATTTTAAAATAAAAATGTTGGCGGGTATGGACGATCTTTTAAAGTATGGTTCCGTAGACACACGGCCGTGCGTCTCATGGATGTACGATTCCGTGGAAATGTGCAATTTCACGATGCTGACGTCATAGTATGAATTGTTATATAATTGATATTATGTTAAATAGAGTTTTGGGAAACTCGCCAATTAATATGATAGAATATTGAAAATAATTAATTTATAGATTATAAAATTAGTGAACAATCAACTGATGAGAAAAGAGATGGCTCCACAGGAGACATAACGTTGGGTAAATCTAAAACACTGAAATTATCAGAGGTTTCTGGTGTTAAGGATGGTGAATATGTTACTGCATATGCAAATGTGGTATTAGGCAAAGATAAACATGGTAATGTTTGGTTTAAACTAGACAAAAATAGTACAAAAGTGGCATGCTTTACTATTGGCGGTACTACCCTTGACAATGAGATGGGATATGTAGGAATTGAAGACTTATAATCTTAAAATTAGTTTTAGACAGGAACTTCGTTTGCTAACGGGGTTCCTGTTTTGTTTTTATAAATGATGGAACTCCCCTACCTCAATGTGTGCAGATGAAGCTATGTCAACATAATCCGCAAAGACAGTTATAGCTTTTACGCGATATAAAAATACGGAAGAGTAAAATTTAAATGTGAAATTTATCTTTTTTTATATGATTCTTGTACCTTTGGAAAGTATTGATTATTAAAATAAAAACAAAATGAACAAAGCAATTTTAACCATTTTACTATGCTCTCTTTCCTTCCTCGAAGGAAGCGCAAAAAAAGTATATGACCTTAAGTGGAACATCAAAGAACAGGAGGAAGTTTTATACGACTTAACTATCCAAACGTCTAGTTTAAAATCTGATGTCGATTCAACGAAATCTGTTTCTCGTGAAGATTCGAGTTCTATGTCACCCGAACAGAAAGCTCTAAAAGCCCTACAAGCTATTGGTGGAGATGTGGCGAAATATTTATCTTCTGACATTGAAAATGCAAAACAAGGAATTTCTTTTTCATGCACCTCCCCTGATATCATAGATGTAAAGATTTTAATGTATAATGAAGCGAAAAATGCAAAAGAACTGCAAAAAAGTTTACTTGATATGTTTTATGGATTGATGTCAACAAAAGATTCTGTTTCTGCAGAAGATGAAGTCCTTATAAAATATATAAAAACAAGAGATGAAAGTTTGTTGAAGGATGTGAGTGAGGAACATAAATCAGAGGCGAAGGCTCTCATACAGCAAATCGATGAAAGCAAAAAAATTATGGAAGAGATGAAACAGAATCCAACTATCAGATTCCGAGGTTCTGTATATGAGAATGGTGCTATTCATAGTTTCTGGACAAAACAAAATCAGAAGAATCTGTTAGCTGCTTTTGCACAGTTGCCTACAGATAAAGTGGCTGTTGGCGATAGCTGGAACCTTGACGTAAATTTAATCATCTGTAATGAAAATGTTATTTGGAAAAAATCCTTCAGAAAGAATAGCGTAACATTGGAGAATATAATTGTCGAAAACGGAGAGACAATAGCAGTATTGAATTATGATATTGTAGAAAGTTTTCAAGGAGAGAATGATCTTGATAATCTTAATAGACAAATAGGCGGTTTTAATCCTTTTTCTGGTATGTATTCAAAAGATATTAACATTGAAGTTTGTATGATAGGAAAAGGATATTTTTCTATTACAAAAGGAAGATGGAAGAAATATTCAATAGACATAACCAACAAAAACGCTAATACTACAACTGTTCAGACTTATTCATTCCAAGAAAAGTAGTTGAAATGCCTTGCTCTGTGAATGCATATGGTGAAAATCTGTTTTTGGGATTTATATTTGCGGTCAAATTTTTTGACCGCAAAATTTCAATTTCCTCAATATTAAGTTGAAACCTAAAATCCTCGTCAAATTTATCGATATTGTTTTTACTTGCTGATTAAATGCTTTCGTGCTATAACCATAGATTTTGGCTAAATCGGCATCCAGCATAACTTGTTGCCCCCCTAACCTCGTAGATTAGATTTTTGAATTCAGTCTCGGTGATTTCAGTGATAGAATTTTTCTTTGTCATAAATATAAATTTCGAAATCACCCATCACAATTGGTGATGGGTGATGTTGCCTATCTCAGCCTTATTTGTTAGGCTTTATAAACTTTTCTTTCGCTTTATCTGCGTAAAAGGCGGAACTTACATCATATAATTTGCCATCGGCACCCGATAAACGAATGTTCTCAAATAAAGCATATTTGTCTGCTAATACCTTAAATGCAGGACAATTACCTTCGGTGATTGCGTTAATGTAATACTTTAACACCAACATCTCATTCAGCGAAATAAAACTTGTTACAATAGAACAATATTTATGTCTGTCATCAAATTCTACTGCCTTGTCTTCGTTGGTTAGGATTTGGGCACTATCAATGTAATTGAATATTTGATATAGGTAATTGACATAATTGGCCAATGTGAATTGTATATCTTTTGAATTGATTGTCTCCGAATTCTTCAATAGCTTTGCGAAGTAAGCAATGTAACCACGACCTTCTTCAATGATCATCTTATTGGGTTCGTGAGTTCTACCTTGAATTCTACTTATGATATTGTCATATTGACCCAACATGGTGAATACGGGACCTTCGATTTTTTGAATATACACTTGCTTCAATTGCTCATCCATTAGCTTTTTTTGTTGAGCCATCATCTCCTTTTGATTGTTCAGGTTGGTGCGTTGCTCCCCTATCTCTTCTTTTTGCTTGTATAAGGTGATAATTATTCCTGCAAATGCTAATCCGGAAAAAAGTGCATTCGCTGCTCCGAATGATTCTCCAAAGATGCCTCGTTCTGCTCCTGAAATTGTGTTAACTACTACATAAAATACAACTAAAAATAATGGAATGGCTACCATCCAAAATTTGAAATTTTCTAAATACTTCTTCATGAAATAACTTTTTATAAATATAGAAACATTTGTGATTTTTTATTAAGACAAATTTAGACATAAATTCTAATAGAATAGTAAATCAAGAAATGAAGTTATTGACAATTTTGATTTGTATGTTTGGGTCCCTTTCGTCAACATCACCTATCATTTTTAGTTGGTGGGAAATCATTTTTCTTCTGTCTTGTTCAAAATATTGAAAATCATTTATATACAAAAGCCGTGGAATCAATCCACGGCTTTGTCGGGTTACTGCAGTTTTATTTTGTTCGTGATTCCTTAATCATTTATACAGGTAAATGTAAGTGCCGTGACTGAACTCTCCTTGTCCTTTGACCCTGATGCGATGAAATAGGTGCCAGCATCGATGTTATATGATGAAGTGCCACTCACCTGCCCTATTTTTGTTCCGTCCGCTCCCATCAGATAAGGTCCTCCATAAGCATCGGAACCGGCTGTGATGGTGACTTTACAACGTCTATCAATACGGAATGTGATGCCTTGTCCTTTGAATTTGCCGGACTTATAGTTTGTGAATGTGATACCATTGCCTGTCGTTCCCATAGGGACGGTGTATTGGCAGTTGCTCATATTGATTGCACCCTCCACACTATTGATGTTCATTGCCGTGTTGGTTACTTTCTTTTGTTTCATGACGCCGGAATACATCAGACACTCTTTACGAGCTGTTACTGCATCGGTGATATAGGCGTTCGTTTGTTTCTTTGTGGCATCGTAATAAAAGATTGTCGGATCAGTGTCAAATGTGTTATAGTTTATATTCCTTGCTTGGAACTGGCAGCTGTTAGCTACTGCTTCTTCTCTTGTATTGACAATCACGGCATCGTTTGTTCCAAAGCATGCGTAGTAGAGATCTTCATAACTTTTTGAGACTCCACCTGAGGTGATTTGGCAGACGTTCTTACATCCATCGAAATAGTTCTGTTCTGAGAATCTGTAGGAGTTAGCCCGACAGGAAGCTACATAGCTAAGACTGGCGTCTGGATCTGTTTTGTCTCCAAACACATAGTTATTATAGAAGTGAAAATTAGCATTTCGCAGTAATGGCATGCGTGAGGCACAATTCTTCCAGATATTGTGATGGAACGTGATGTTGAACTGCAATGAGGCATCACTAGAACCGATTAGGTTGGTTTTGTGTCCATACTCGAAATAGCAGTAGCTTAGGGTGTAATACTGACCGCGTTTGAAATCGCAGGAGCCGTCGCCTTCTTTCTTATCGCTTTCCGCTGGATTTTCACAATAGCCTTGTTTGAAGGAACAGTGGTGTATCCAACATCTTTCAACGGAGGCATTCAGGTCTGATGTCACGTTTGAGGTTGCTTGGCTTCCTTCCATTCCGATAGCATCTTCTGGATAATCGTCAAACAATAGGTTTCTTACCTCAAAACTTTTGCCATACGTATTGTCGGAGCAGATGAAGTGGAAGCCCCAACCATAGATCTCGGCATTGTCACCTACCCCTTCGAGCGTTAGATTCTGTGCGTTTTTCATGCGTGCAAGGTGTCCGTTGTCCCCTACACTTCCTCCGTTGTCTGTGGAGTTGTAGGCTGTCAGACCCTCAGGACTTGTTACTTTCCCGATGAAACGGATTACAACGGGATGTTCTTTCGTTACTGCAAATATTCCTTTTTTTGAGGCATCAGCTGTGAATGTGTTACTAGAAGAACTGGAATATTGGTTGTTGTTCAAGATCCATCCAATCCCTTTTCCTACACTCTCATAGCCGGGAATTGTTACGTTGTCTTTATTCTCTTCGGTGACATAGACAACAATTGCATCCTCTTTAAGCGTTCCGTCGTCTTTATAGGCTCCGATTCCTTTTGTGTAATTGAAGTGTGCGTAGCCGCTACGATCGAAAGCTCTTACTGATATAATGTCTGTTTCTGAAGCATTCTCTTCGAGTTCATTGTTGTTGACTACCGGAGTGACCTTGAATTGGTAATCTCCGCTCTTCAATCCTACTATGTCGGCTCTGAATTGTGAGTCATACTTTCTGATTAGTTCAGTATCTATTTTTTTATATTTACCGCCAAGCTCTTTGTAATAGACCGAATAAGAGGAAGCTCCTGCAAAGGGTGTCCATACCACATAGCCGGATTCAAACCATCCATCGGCAGATATGATCTCCACCCCGCCTTCTATTGGGGTTGTTTGCTTGATGAAACGGATCTGTGTTGCATTGCCGTTGTAGCTTTTCTTTTCGTCTCCGTTTTTAAACGTGATGCTGAAATTGTTTTCGTCGCTAAAATCGATTGACTCTATAAGTGACGATGAATAGATATCTGATGCACCATTATCCATCGAAACCTTTACCTTGTTTTGGGCATTAACCAATGAGAATAGAAATACCCAAAGAGATACAAATGATATGATCTTTTTCATACGCCTTATCGCTTAAAAAATTTAACAACTACCCCTTCTACATTGAGCAGATAGACACCTGATGCGAGATTGGATAGATCTATTGTTGTTTCGCCGGATTCTGTCTCGCCAGAATAGACGGTAATGCCTGTTATTGATAAAATTGTAAGTTTTTTGCCAGCTTCAATTCCTGTAAGTGACAGTTGATTGTTCACTGATGAGTTGATGACAAACAGTGTCTCTTGTAGTGATGCAACATGGGTGCTGTTCTTGAACTCCACTAGGATTTCATCCATATCGAAAGAGAGGACTGACCCGTCGGTAAATGTTACATTCACGTTGTCTCCATTGGGTTTGATTTGGACGGGTGCAGGAGCGATTGCCTCACCGTTGATTTTAACCTCTGGTATTGCCCATGCATAAAGAGGTCCGAGCAGACTGGCGGCGACCAGAAATGTTCTACTTAATCGTGTCATGTTTTTTCCTATTTAGATTTTATTGTTTTCCACATCCTGACATTCAGAATCGTACTGAATGTTCTTTATCATCGCAGTTTTAAGAACGTCTAATGAACGTTTGTACAGTTATATTTATGGTTTTCTTCTTTCTGAAGACATTGTTATCATAACCATGTGATAACACGTTATGATTCACATTGTTTTCGGGTTCAAAAATAAAGTAATTCTTTGAAAGAAATCATTCTTTGGAAGAATTTTTTGTATGTTTTTTTTTCGTGGATTATATGAGTTACACACAACTTGTTTATATTGCAAATCGTTCTGGATATTTGCCTTTGAATTGTGTAAAGTATTGTTTGATGTATTGAATATCAGCCTCTTCGTCATCCGTTGGATAGAAGATTTCATCGATACCAGCTACTTTTTTGTCATAATCGATGTAAACAAGTAGAATAGGTACGTTGGCATTCTTGGCAATATGATAGAATCCCTTTTTCCATCGAGCATTTGCTTTGCGGGTACCTTCGGGTGTGATGGCTAAACGCATATTGGGACGTTTGTTAAATTCGTCCACTAATTGGTTTACAAGCGATACGCTGTGTCCACGATCGACGGGTACACCTCCTAACAGATTCATAATATGGTTGAATGGGAATTTAAACCATTCTTTTTTTATCAAGAAATTGACTTTGCCTTCACCTCCAAATGCTTGGTACATCAGTTCACCCATAATTAGGTCCCAATTGCTTGTGTGTGGAGCCACAGCGAATACACACTGAGTTGGAATCTTTACACCTAACTGAGCCTTCCAGCCAATCAGCTTGAATATGAATGAACAAATTTTTTTTATTGCGCTCATGTATTTTTTTTAATAATGTATGAGAAATATCACTCTGTAGAATGTTTTTGCAAAGTTAGGAATTTGTTTACATTAAAAAAACAGATTTTTTTTGTTTGTCATCTATTCAAACGATAATTTGTACTATTTTTGTGAATATAACTTTTTTTTATGAAGGTTTTAACCCCTAAAAAAATCATTACGATAAAATTGGACATTTTATGCAGGGTTGGACTGGTCATTTCAGAAAACATATATAAGAATGAAAAATGAGTTGATTAAATTATGGGAGAAATCGATACAGTATTATGGATTCCTGCCATTGTTGTTATTTCTTCTCTTTGCTGTTAATTCCGCTTTGATTCTGATTGCTATTCCCAACAGGGTTATTATGCTTACAGCGGAATTCCTGATATATGCTTTTCTTGTATTGGAAATTCTTTTCGTTTTATATATTCTTGCTGTAATTGGAAGACTCTTTTATGTAGGGAAAGTGAAAAAAGGATTGTGTCTATTTATTACTGAATTTTTGGCAATAGTCGTGGGATTATGCCTGATCGCAATAGCTGGTGTTTATAATCCTGATCCTTATGCTTACTCCCATCCTATTCCTTCGGATGTTGAATATTCCATACCGATTGATTCTATGGAGCCATTTGAAAACTATTATGTAAATAAAAATGATTCAACAACATGGATCCAACTCCGTAGCAATGAGATAGGAAATTTTCATTGCAAGTGTTTTTATCCGTCACTTCCTACTGGTGAGGTTTTTATTCGATGTTATGAAGTATCCACCGGAGATCCTCTTTCAGTTGATCGTATTGAGAGTAATACCCTCACCCCAGTAGATTCTTTTGATGCTGAGGCATTTTATGAAATGCCTTGTGTTTTGGACAAATCTTTTGTAATATATGAAGGAGCTCCATTTGAATATTATGTTGCTAGATTAGAGGTGTGGTTCCGTTCAGAAGATAAAAAAGTTGAGCGGAAGCTGTTAGAGAAGAATTATAAAGTAGATGGATGGGAACGATAATGTGTTAAGAGGTTAGCATCTCAGCAATTCCTCAAATGATTCAATGGCAAATACATCGGTCATTCCTGCGATAAAATCAGATATGGCTTGTTCGTAATTACGCTTGTCTGCCAAGGTTTTATATATTTTTTTGTTCTTATACATTTTTATGTTTAACTCATCCGCCAGTTTCTTGGGTACGATAGATGGTTCGCAATATTGTGCAAGCCAGGATTTAAAATAGTCAATAAATCTCTTGTTGTTACGTTTTGCAAGGTATTGTATGGTCTCTTCACCCTGATACAGATCTAATAGCGTTTCTTTGATTTCAACAATGACGAGTTCTGCATAATCCTTGTATGCATTCAATCGTTTGTTATTGTATATATGATGGTAGTTAAACTCTTTGATGGCTTTCAGGTTCTCATGCACTTCTTTACTGAAACATAATCCTTTTTCAGGAGAACTGTTCTCACATAAGTTTATGATCATATTGTGGATGATGGTACTTGTGTTTATGGTTTCATTTTTCATGCATTTTATCGATAAATTCTGTAGTGTTTTGCGTTCTTTTTCACCAAAATAGCCTAATACATCAGCGTCTTCGATATCTCGTCCGATGTAAGCTATTTTATCTGCAAGTTTCACCACACAGCCCTCCCATGTTGAAGCCTCATATTGTCCTGGTTCTTTGAACGTATATAGATCAATAAGTTCGGTTCTGGGTTTCAATTCATTCTTATCTACTTCACCGCAATGGGATATGATACCGTCTCTTACTGCATATGTCAGATTTAGGTTCTGCCATTCTCCCTGGTGATTTTGTAAAAGTTCAATATTGTCTGTAAAATAGAGCCCGTTTCTCTCATGCCAGAATGGCCCTAGCGCTTTCCCTCTTGTCTCACTGAGGATAGCTTCTCCATGATGACCAAAAGGTGCATGACCTAAATCATGAGCCATTGCAATGGCTTGGACTAATTCTACGTTTAACCCGAGATATGTAGCAATTGTTGATGCTACAGACCCGACATGAAGAACATGCTCCATGCGTGTGCATACATGATCGTTGCCTGCGCCATTGAAGAATACCTGAGTCTTATGTTTTAATCGTCTGAAGGCATATGAATGAAGCACTCTTGTATAATCACGTGAGAATTCAGACCGGATATCCCCAGTGCTTTTGTAAAGAGAATCACATCGAGTTATCAGTTCATTCCATCGAGGATTTGTTTCGTCTGTTCTATAGTTTGCAAAGCTGTTTTTCATAATCATAGAGAATGATACGTTGGGGATATTATTTGATCTGTCTCATTTCCTGTATTTTACCGAATGAAGATATACTTTCACATAACCGATGGAGAGTTTGGCTTCGATCAGTACAGGAATCATCTTGCCATCATCTGTGAGGTAAACATAAACAGGGTCTTTGTCCACGATGGTTCCAGGGCCAACGTGAGCTGTATATTTGTCACAATTATAGGTTACACCATCTTTGGTGGTGATTGTCTCTTTACCGATGAGACTTCCCAACATTCGGTGTACTTGGTTGCCAAATAGTGGATAAAAGGGAAGATTTTTCCCTTCGTTTTCAGAGAAGTCAACATTTCGTGCCACATAGATGGAGTTGATGATGTCGTGTACTTCGTGTGGCATAGAAAAGACGGTATCATACGTTGTATTATTCATGATACGATGTCTTTTCAGTAGATGATGGTCGGTTTTATCCTCATAAACGTATTGATCTTCGTAGTACACCCCTTTTTCAAATACTTGACATTTCATATACAGCGGTTTCATGTCTTTCGTACATGAAGCTTCATGGTGAGTGCGAACTTCGTAAAGCCAGTCCCATTTAGGCAGATTCTTTGCTGTGACAGTAAAGACATAGTTGTTATTATATTCAGACACGGAGAAGGTGGCTACCCCTACTTTAAACCATAAAAAGCCTACATTGTAATAAGCATCCAATGTGAATTCCTCTCCCACCTCAAATACATGATTTTCATTTATTATTTGCGCATCAATCCTGCAATAGCTAATGATGGAAAATAGAATAATGACAAAAAAGTTTTTTAGCATATAGTGTTGCGTTTTTATAGTTCAGCATATTTCTTTTTCCCTAATGCGTAGTAACCCCATACGATGCTGCCTTTGTAGTTGAATGGAAAGGTCGTTTGGGTGGTTAGCTTCAGGTTTTCCTTCCTTTTATCGATAAAATCATCTTTCATCTTTTTAAAATCCTTACGAGCTTTTCTTACGGCTTTGAAGTTTGCCACATCACCTTTCAAAAGAAATACGACGGCTGCTAGATTATCAAGGAACTTGCGCATACGAAGCACTTTGTTTAATTGTTCGTCGGCTTCGTTTTTATAGATCATCAACAGATTGTTTCGGAAGTTGAGATACGTTTTTCTTGGGTTGTTGACGTTCAGTGTGCCTCCGCCTAGGTGATATATGATGCTTTGAGGCAGGCAGACGATCTTTTCGCCTCTGCTGTTTAATCGCCAACATAAATCAATCTCTTCCATGTGGGCAAAGAATTGAGCATCGAGTCCCCCAGCCTTTAAATAGGCGTCTCTACGAATCATCAGGGCGGCACCGGTAGCCCAAAAGATCTGCGTTGGCGTATCGTATTGTCCATGGTCTGCTTCGACGATGGCAAAGATGCGACCTCGACAGTAAGGAAAGCGATAACGGTCGATGAAACCGCCAGCGGCTCCTGCATGTTCAAATTGTTCCTTGTTGTAATACGCTAATACTTTAGGTTGACAAGCAGCTATATCGCGATGGCTGTCCATATAATCGGTCAGAATCGTAAGCCAGTTCTCCGTTACTTCAACATCTGAATTCAGCAACACGACATATTCTGCATCCACTTGCGCAATGGCACGATTATATCCCTCTGCAAATCCGTAGTTTTGGTCTAATAAGATCAAATCAATCTGTGGATAGTTGTTTTGCAGAAATTCGATGGAATCGTCGGTCGAACCATTGTCGGCTACTACTATTTTAACCTCCTCACCTGTCGTGTGTTTACATACAGAAGGAAGATATTGTTCCATCATTTTGCGCCCGTTCCAATTGAGAATGATGACAGCTGTTTTCATACGTTACTGAATTTTGTTAAAGGAGCTCCTTGTCTTTTGTGTCTAAGGAACTGTGATACGTTTCAGAACCTAGTTATTTTCTTTGTTCCGTTTATGTTTCCATCTTCGATGAGACCATAACCAGTAAGCAGGATCACGAAGAATAGTTCTTTCCATCAGTTCTGCGTATCGCTGTGTCAGTTCATCTTCCTGCGTCTCTTTTGCATGTTCTGTAAGGGTGATAAGATCGCATGAATAGTATCCACGTTTCACTCTTTTTACATCTAGATAAACGAACGCTAAATCAGCTTTTCTGGCAATTCTTTCAGGTCCATTCAAGAACGGAGTGTCTGGATGGTTAAGGAAATGAGTCCAGAAGTGCAGATTTGGAATCGAAGGCGTTTGGTCGGCAATCAAGCCTAGTCCAAAGACCTTTCCTTCATGCAAGTATTTGACGATGTATCGGTACGATTCATTCTTGGGCAGTGTCTCTGTACCGTAGATTGAACGTAGCTTCAAGAAGAACTTATTCAGATAGGGATTTTTTATCGGACGATACATCTCCGCCCCTGTTACGCCATGATAATGTAGATAGAGCGAAGGAGACCATTCCCAGCTACCATAATGACCTAATACAATCATGGCGCTTCTTCCCTTATCGAATAATCGTTGTAGCTCTTCTGGATTATTGATTTTAAACCTTTCTTTAATCTCGTCTTTCGACAGGTGAATCAACTTCAAGGTTTCAATCGCTGTGTCAGCGAAGAAAAGATAAAAACGTTTCTCGATGTCGATGATTTCTTCTTTTGATTTCTCTGGGAAACAACTTGTTAGGTTGTCTCTCACTACATCTCTTCTGTATTTTACCACATGATAGGCTAAGAAATACAGTATATAGGAGATACCGTACAATATAGGCAATGGCAACCAGAAGAGGAGCCATACAAAAGCATATAGTAGATAATACAATACGACCATAATCAGACTATTAATTATTGCTGTTAACTAAACTTTGATTGATAGATTCGATATAATCTAAAACATCTTCGCATCCATCGCCTGTTTCAGATGATGTAATAAAGATTTTGGGTAACTCTTCCCATTGTTCTTTAAGTTTTTCTTTGTATGCTTCAATGTTGTTTGTTCGTTGGCTGTTACTCAGCTTGTCCACTTTCGTAAATATGATGGAAAAAGGAATGCCGTTGACGCCAAGGAACTCAATAAACTCCAAGTCAATCTTCTGAGGCTCTAACCGACTGTCGATCAGTACAAAAAGGTTGGTTAACTCATTCCTAGAGAGTACATACCCTTTAATCATCTTTTCCAGCTTGTCTCGTCCCTCTTTGCTGATTTTAGCATATCCATATCCCGGTAAATCCACCAAATACCATTTCGAATTGATGAGGAAATGATTTATTAGTAATGTCTTCCCCGGTTTGGACGAGGTCTTAGCCAAGTCTTTCTGTTTGGTTAGTTTGTTTATCAAAGAAGATTTACCAACGTTAGAACGTCCGATAAAAGCATATTCCGGCATGTTATGTTTCGGACATTTCTGCCAAGTGGAGTTGCTAATTGTAAATTCTGCTTTATTTATAATCATGTCAGATTTGTTTTGCTAATTTTTACAAAAATAAAAAAAATGAACGACTTCTTCGATGAATAGGAATGTTAATGTAGAATTTTATATATAAGTTCTTTCAGTAATTCAGAAGGAGGACTGGTGGTATTGTTATTATCAATACCTTTGGATTTTGCATCGTACTCTCTTAGGATGGAGATGATTTCCATTGTTTTCCATGCATTATAATTTCTAGCACCTAATACGTATTCATCGACAAAATAAGGTGATACATTCAGTTGTGAAGCCACATTCATCTTGGATTTATCCTTAATGTAATAATAAACCATTAGTTCAGAAAAATACTTGAAAAGAACTGATATTGTGACGTTTAAAGCGAATGATTTTGATATGGATAGATGATGGGCAATCCAATTCGATTTGTATATATCTTTTTGTATTAATGCAGATTTTAATTCAAAATCGTTAAAATCCTTGCTGATTCCGACATTTTTTTCGATCAGATCTGTCGTAATCATCTTGGCAGTTGCCGGTTTGGTTATGATCAGTTTTTGCAGTTCGTTGATGAGACGATGCAGGTCTGAACCGATATGATCGGCCAGTAGTTGCGTAGATTTTTCATCAATCTGAATCCCCTTCTCCCGTAGATAGTTTTGTATAAACCCAGGAATTTGGTTGTCATATAACTTCTCAGAATTGAAGAAAACAGCGTTCTGGGCAATATCCTTAAAAGCTTTTTTCCTCGTATCCACTTTATTTTTGTAGCAGAAGACAAGAATCGTAGATGGTTGAGGATGTTGAAGATAATTGGCCAATTCATCGTAGGATGATATGTTTTGTGCCTCTTTGACAACGATGACTTGATACTGTGACATCATTGGGAAGCGACGAGCATTTTCGATGATGTTCTTCAATGATATGTCCTTCCCGTAATAAATATATTGGTTAAACTCTTTTTCTGAGTCTGTTAATACATTCTGTATGATATAATCTGCTATTACATCAATAAAATAGGGTTCTTCACCCGATAGGAAATATACGGGGTCGTAAATTTTATTTTGTAATTTAGATAAGATTTCTTTATGTCCTATGCTTTGTTTTGCCATGGATGCAAACTATTAAAAATGTAAATAAATTTATTACCTTTGTATCGTATTTTCACGCAAAGATAGTAAAATGTTGGAACTTAATTTCCCAAAATATGAATTTCGCATTAAAAACGAAGGAGATAAATTGTTTATTTATGACCGTTGCCGTCGTAAATATGTCGCACTGACCTCCGAGGAATGGGTTCGTCAAAACATGGTTGAGTTCTTGATTCAAGAGAAACACTATCCTTCTGCCTTGATGTCCAACGAAATAACGGTGGAGATTAACCAGATGAAGAAGCGGTGTGATACAATTGTTTATGATGTTAATTGTCAACCTTTTGTTATTATTGAATACAAGGCGCCAGAAGTGCCGATAACACAAAAGGTGTTTGATCAAATTGCATCGTATAATCTTAAATTAAATGTGCCAATTTTAATCGTTTCCAACGGATTAACACACTATTGTTGTAGAATCGATTATGCACAGCGTAGATATATATTTTTTAAAGAAATACCCGACTATTCGATTTTTAAACAGTCTAAAAATGAACAATAATACACCCTACTCGTCTGTCTTGCTCGACAATGCAACCAAGGAGTTTGCCAAACTTCCAGGTATTGGGAAGAAAACAGCTCTTCGGCTTGTCTTACATCTTCTTCGACAAAGCAAAGAAGAGGTGGAAAACTTTGGAAATGCTTTTATTACGCTACGTAATGAGATTCAATACTGTAAGGTGTGTCATAATATATCTGATACTGAAATATGCCAAATCTGCGCAGATCAGCGTAGAGATTCATCAACTCTCTGTGTGGTAGAGAATATCAATGATGTGATATCAATCGAAAACACGCAGCAGTTTAAGGGCCTTTATCATGTGTTGGGAGGGGTCATATCTCCGATGTCTGGTATCGGACCTTCTGATTTGAGCATAGATATGTTGGTGGAACGGGTTCGCACGAATCCAGTGAAGGAGATTATCCTTGCTCTGAGTCCTACAATGGAGGGCGATACGACCAACTTCTATCTATATAAGAAATTATCCCCTTTCAATGTGGAAATCAGTACGATTGCCCGTGGTATTTCTATCGGTGATGAACTGGAATATGCTGATGAGATCACATTGGGTAGGTCTATCGTCAACAGAATACCGTATATTGGAAACTAATTTAATGAATATCAAATAAATAAAAATGGAAAAGAATTTAAAGATCATCTATGTCGTGTTAGTTGTCACTTCTGCAGTGTTAAGTATTTATGCTTATGTATTGGGAAGTAAGTATATAGGAAATCCGCAAGAGTATGTAACGCTTCAGAGTATGTCGGTTATTTTGACCTTGCTCTCTCTTCCGATTATTTTAAAACTGTATAATAAGAAGATGATGGCAACTGGTGCGGATAGAGAAGATTATGTCGATGAAAAGCATATATTTTACAAATGGAACATCCTTCGAATGAGTGTTACATTTGTTGTAATCTGCATGAATGTTGTAACATATAGTCTTGTTCATACCTCCTCTCCTATGATTTGTGCGCTTATTGCATGGATGTTCTTGACATTCTTCTGTATTCCTAAGAAGATTAAGATGGAGGAAGTGAAAGCTGAGAAAGAACAGCCTGTCGAGGAGAAAAAGAGTGATGAGACAACCGTTGAATAATGCTCATTTAATGTGAATAGATTGATATGGTAATTGCGGTAGATTTTGATGGTACCATCGTTACAAATGAATTTCCTAATATAGGGACAGAGATACCGTTTGCAACGGATGTGTTGCGAAAGATTCTGTCGGAAGGGAAATACAAGCTTATTTTATGGACTTCGCGTGAAGGTGAAAGACAGCGTGAGGCCATTGAATGGTGCAACCAAAGGGGGATTTATTTTTATGCGGTGAATAAGAATCATCCTGATGAGACGGTCGAGGATGAAATGTACTCAAAGAAAATCAGAGCGACATATTATATTGATGATCATAACTTTCCTGGGGGAACTCCTGATTGGAGAAAAATAGATTCATTCCTTCATTCTGATGATGGAATGGAGATTATGGATCAGCAATGGTTTCAGATCAAGACCGAGGAGAATTTCTTTGTCCGATTCGGTCGTTGGGTAGAAAAGATTAAGCGCAAGTTGAATCGATATTGCTAAGTCGTTTCAGATTAGCATAGAATACGTCATCAGGGATAGAAAGTGCAGGCTCACGATAGTGAACATAATCTTCAAAGTAATCACTTGCGATATCTGCAATCCACTCTTTCCCATCTAATCCTATCTGATCTAAATAGTTTTCAATCTTTGATTTATAGAAAGCGATTGCTTCCAGTTTACGTTCGAATCCCGGTTGAGCCGCTTGCTGGGTCATGTGTTCATTTTTGATGACAAGATAGATGGTTTCATAGAAATAAGTTAAGCTGCCAAACGATTGATTTAAAGCGTTTCGTTTAGCCTCCTCTATCTGTTCCAGTTTATTTTGTACTTCTGTCATGATAAAAAACAAACATGACCGTTTCTATCGAGAAACAGTCATGTTTTTATGCATTGATATTAGTTACCTACTTCAGAGATGAATTTGATACGAACTAGACGTATTTCTTGTTCAGAGTAATCGTTTTCGCCAAGGATATCCAAAGCTGTTTGGATATTATCTGATTCGGCTTCATCGCGGAAATATTCGAAGATATCATTGATCTTATCTTCGTCCATGATTTGAATCAAGAAATAATCGATGTTTATTTTGGTTCCTGAGTAAACGATTTTCTCCAATTCATCCAGTAATTCATCGAAATCCAAGCCTTTAGATTGTGCAATATCATCCAATGCGATTCTACGGTCGATAGCTTGAATGATAGAGATTTTCTTTTCTGAGTTTTTGGCAACAGAAAGGACTTTTAAGTCTTCCGGACGTTCGATTTCATTCTCCTCGACATGCTTGCGGATTAAATTAACGAATTCATCGCCATATTTTTTAGCTTTTCCGCTTCCCACGCCAGGGATATTGGCTAATTCTTCTATTGTTATTGGATAGGTCGTAGCCATGGCCTCCAATGAAGGATCTTGGAAGATGACGAAGGCAGGCAATCCTAACTTCTTAGAGTACTTTTTACGTAAATCCTTAAGCATGGAGAACAATGTTGGATCCACAGCACAAGCTCCACCGCCCTTCAGTTGAACGTCTTCCACCTCTTCTTCATCCTCCTCATCGTTTTCTTTGACGATTTCGAACTTCTTAGGGCTCTTTAAAAAGTCCTTGCCTTCTTGTGTCACTTTCAAAGTGCCATAGTTTTCCACATTTTTGATGAGATACTTAGACAGTAAGGCTTGTTCGATTACGTTCTGCCAAGTTTTTTCACTCTCATCTTTTCCTTCGCCGAAGGTCTCGATTTCTTCATCATGACCGAAAGACTTTATATCAGAAGTCTCTTTTCCCATGATGACATCAACAACATACTCAGCTTTAAATTTTTCATTCAACGCTAGTACCGTTTCCAAGACGGTACACAACAAATTCTTTGCATCCACGAGTTTCTTTGGATTTAAACAATTATCACAATTACCACAATTATCTTTTGTATATTCCTCTCCGAAATAATGTAGAAGAAGTTTTCTGCGGCATACAGACGACTCAGCATAGTTAGCTATGTCTTGTAACAGTAACTTACCGATCTCCTGTTCAGCAACAGGCTTTCCCTGCATAAATTTCTCAAGTTTTTGCAAGTCATTATTTGAGTAGAAGGCGATGCACTGCCCTTCTCCACCATCACGTCCCGCACGACCTGTTTCTTGGTAGTAACCTTCCAAGCTCTTAGGAATGTCATAGTGAATAACGAATCGTACATCAGGTTTGTCGATTCCCATACCAAAAGCGATGGTTGCCACGATGACTTGGACCTTTTCCATCAAGAATGCATCTTGATTTTCGGAGCGAACGGAGCTTTCCATTCCTGCGTGATAAGGTTTTGCTTTGATGTGGTTCTCACATAGCTTTGCGGATAGTTCTTCGACTTGTTTTCTACTTAAACAATAAATAATACCCGATTTCCCCTCTTGCGATTTGATGTATTTGACAATCTCCTTGTCAATATTGTCCGTTTTAGGTCTCACTTCATAATAGAGATTTGAACGGTCAAATGAAGAGCGGAAATAGTTGGCATCTTTCATCTCTAGATTTTTCTGTATGTCATGCTGCACCTTAGGTGTAGCACTCGCAGTCAGAGCGATGACAGCCGACTTTTGACCGATCTTATTGATTGTCGGACGTATCTGACGATACTCCGGACGGAAGTCATGTCCCCATTCTGAAATACAGTGAGCTTCATCCACTGCATAGAAAGATATCTTAATCTGACGAAGGAATTCTATGTTTTCCTCCTTATTTAAGGATTCAGGGGCCACATAGAGAAGTTTTGTCTTTCCCTCCATCACATCTTTTTTTACAGTATCGATAGCAGCTTTGTTCAAGGAAGAATTGATAAAATGGGCAACGCCATCCTCTTCACTAAAATTACGCATGGCATCCACCTGGTTCTTCATCAAGGCAATCAATGGTGAGATAACAATAGCCGTTCCTTCCATTAGAAGAGAAGGAAGTTGGTAGCATAGCGATTTACCACCACCTGTTGGCATTAGCACAAAAGTGTCTTTGCCATCAAGTACGCTCCTGACTATTGCTTCTTGATTTCCTTTGAATGAATCGAAACCAAAATGCAATTTCAATTGTTCTAATAGTTTATCTTCCTTTTTCATACACAAAATCATTTAAAATTTTGTACAATACAAATATAGAAAATTCACGACAAATACAAATAGAGAATAAAAATATTTGCTCTGTTTTTTTCTATACTATTTAAATAAACTTTAAGCTTCTCTTAATCGATCAAAATTGGCATTTTTTAATCTTTCTTTTGCATATTCCAATGTGATGGTCACTTTTTTCTTGTCAGTAGAAGGTGTTTCGTACATTATATCCAACATGATATTTTCTACGATAGAACGCAACCCTCTTGCACCTAATTTAAATTCCAATGCTGTATCAACAATGTATTCCAACACATCATCGTTGAATTTTAATACAACATCGTCCATTTTAAAGATCTTGATATACTGCTTGATAATGGAGTTTTTAGGTTCTGTTAGAATGTTTCTCAATGCAGTACGATCCAATTGCTCTAAATAGCACAATAATGGTAAACGACCGATAATCTCTGGTATTAAACCAAAGGATTTTAGGTCCTTCGGTGTGATGTACTGCATCAGATTGTTCATATCTACTGCATTCTTCAGTTTTGAAGCGGCATATCCCATGACTTTTGTGTTCAGTCGGTGGGCGATCCGTTGTTCAATACCATCAAAAGCTCCTCCGCATATAAATAATATATTCTTGGTGTCCACAGCAATCATCTTCTGGTCGGGATGTTTTCTTCCTCCTTGAGGCGGTACGTTTACAATAGAGCCCTCCAGTAGCTTCAATAATCCCTGTTGTACACCTTCACCGCTTACATCGCGTGTGATGGAAGGATTATCCCCTTTTCTGGCGATTTTATCAATTTCATCGATGAAGACAATACCTTTTTGCGCTTTTTCCACATCATAGTCAGCGGCTTGTAATAGTCTTGTCAATATACTTTCGATATCCTCACCTACATATCCTGCTTCTGTCAGAACCGTTGCATCGACGATCGCAAATGGCACTTTCAGCAGCTTGGCTACGGTTTTAGCTAATAAGGTTTTTCCCGTACCTGTAGCACCTACCATGATTATATTTGATTTCTCGATCTCCACATCGTCTTCCACCTTCTGTGTCAGTCGTTTATAGTGGTTATATACAGCAACAGACAAGGTTTTTTTAGCGTTTTCTTGTCCGATGACATATTGATCTAGAAATGCTCGGATTTCGATAGGTTTGGGAATCTCCGTCAGGTCTAATTCCTGTGAAGCTTTAAAACGGAGATTCTCTTTTATGATATTATTGGCTTGTTCTGCACATTCGTCACATATATTTGCCCCGGATATTCCGGCAATCAGCATTCGTACATTTTTAGACGAACGGCCACAAAAGTCACATTTTGAATCTGTTTTTGGCATAGTTCAAAAATTTCTAGTTCGAATTATTTTTTGTTTTTTACCAAAACTTCATCAATCATACCATATTCTTTTGCTTCTTGAGCTATCATCCAATAGTCTCGGTCTGAGTCTTTTTCAATCTTCTCGAACGAGTTACCGGAATGATCTGCTATAATTGTATAAAGCTCTTTCTTTAGCTTTTGAATCTCTCTTGCGGTTATCTCAATGTCTGATGCTTGTCCTTGAGCACCTCCCATAGGTTGATGAATCATCACACGTCCGTGAGGAAGAGCAGAACGTTTTCCTTTGGTACCAGCCACCAATAATACAGCTGCCATAGAAGCTGCCATACCTGTACAGATGGTTGCCACGTCGCATCCTATGTATTGCATGGTGTCGTAGATGCCTAATCCTGCATATACAGAACCACCAGGACTATTCAAATAGATGGAAATATCTTTACCTGGATCTGAAGAATCCAGATATAATAGTTGTGCTTGTATTACATTGGCGGTGTAATCATCGATTTGGGTTCCTAGGAAGATAATTCTATCCATCATTAAACGTGAAAACACATCCATCTGAGTGACATTTAATTGTCTTTCTTCCAAGATACTTGGAGAAATATAATTATTGGTTATACTAGCGGTGTACTGATCTAATGCTAATCCATTCATGCCCAAATGGCCAACGGCAAAATTTCTAAAATCGTTTTTCATCTTTCGTAAATAGTCTTTTTTTGTATTTTAAAACAGAATACTAAATTACTAAAAGTTTTTATAATACCATGCAAGAAAATGAATAATAATAATACAAAAAGTCCCGAAAAAAATTTTTTTTCGGGACTTTAAATTATAAAGTATCAAAAATTACTTGTTTTCAAATAATTTATTAAACTCGTCCAAAGAAACACTCTTCTTGTTCAACTTGATTGTGTTCTTAACGATTGTCATGATTTTCTCATCCATGATCTGATCCACCATCTGGTTTACATGCTCTTTGTTCTTCATCATCTCTTTTGCATAGTTCTCTAATACATCAGCAGGTACAGATGCCATGCCATATTGAGCGAATTGAGCTTGTGCCACACGTTTTGCAAAACCAGTCAAATCACCTTCTTCGATCTTGATATTGTTTTTCTTAGCGATTTGCTCTTTGATGAGGTGCCATTTAAGGTCTTCCAACATAGAAGGATATTGCTCGTCGATTTGCTCTTTTGTCATCTTCTCATGAGTTTCCAATACCCAACGTTTTAAGAAATCATCAGGGAATGCAATTCCTTCTAATTTCTTGATAAGAACCTCTTTTGTATCAATCAAAAGTTTGAAGTCAGAATCGTGCTCCAAGCTCTTCTTCATATCCTCATTCAACTTTTGTTTGAATTCAGCTTCACTCTTTACTACACCCTCACCCAATGCTTTGTCAAACAACTCTTGGTTGAGTTCAGCTTCTTGGTAATGAGAGATCTCTTTGATAGTGAACTTGAAGTCAGAATCGATGTTTGCTACTTCTTCTTTCTTAACTTTTAATAAAGAAGCTAGTTCAGCCTCGTTTTCGAATGCTTTCTTAGGGTTGAAAGAAATTGCAGCGTTTAGTTTTGCTCCTACGAACAAAGCTTTTTGATCTGCATCTTTCATGTATTTAGGACATAATACAGCCTCTTCAACTGTAATTCCGTCTTCTTTTGCTTTTGTCTTAGTGCGCATTTCAACTAGCTCACCCTTAACAATATCGCTCTCTTCTACGATTTCTGTTTGAACTTGTGTTCCGAAACGAGAAGTGTATGATTTAACTGCATTCTCAGTCATCTTATCATCGATAGTGATATCATAATAAGGTGCTTCGATTGAGTTGTCTAATTCAATTTTGAAATCAGGTGCAATAGCTAAGTCAAACACGAACTCAAAATCCTCTTGATGATCAAAATCAATAGGTTGTTGTTCTGTTTGGTTTGGCAGAGGCTCTCCTAAGATTTGGATATCGTTATCTTTGATGTATTTTAACAATGCATCAGAAATAATTCTGTTGATTTCGTCAGCCATTGCGGCTTTGCCATACATTTTTCTAATAATACTCTCAGGTACATGTCCTGGACGGAAACCTGGCATATTTGCCTTCTTTTTGTACGTACGTAAGGTCTTGTCTACGGAATCCTGATAATCACTTTTTGTAATTTGTAACTTAATAATTGCATTGACAGCGTCAATGTTTTTTCTCTCAATATTCATCTCTTGATAATATTTTTATATTTTGTGCAAAGATAAAACAAAATTTATAAATCTACAATAATAGTAAACTGATAAAAAAGGATGTGTTTGTGTATTGCCTTATTACCTTGTTTTTCCTATATTGAGATTGTTGGGGTTCCTTTATTTCCGAACAAGTCGAATTCCCTTATCTTCAATGACTATGGCATGTTGACGATACAATGTGCCGATGGTTTTCTTGAAACTTTTTTTACTGCATCCAAATTTGTTATAGATAACATCTGATTCTGTATTGTCGTTGTATGGCAAAAATCCTTTGTTAGCTTCTAGTTCTTCGAGAATCTGACCACTTAACTCATCAACAATCTGATATCCTTGTTTCTGAAGGGCTACGTCAATCTTTCCGTCTTCTCGTACATTTTTGATGAAGCCTATTGTGCGCATCGCATAATCTACTCTCTCGAATATTTCACTATGATAAATCAATCCCCAGTATTTATCATCTACGATGACTTGATATCCAAGGTCGGTTTCTCGTGTGATCAGCAGATCTACTTCATCATTCATTTTATATGGTGGAAATTCTTTCGACATGTAATCGTCCAGATGCATCGTGGCAATGACCTGCTCTGTCTTTTCATCGTAGTGGACATACACAAGATAGGCTCTCCCCTCTCTGATTTTATTGGTCTGCTCACGGTTGGGTAAAAACAAGTCTCTGTCAATTCCCCAATCCAATAATGCTCCACCCGGAATCACTTTTTTCACTGTCATGAATTCAAACTCTCCATCTACAGCATAAGGTAAAAACATTGTGGCAATGGTCTCTCTCTTTGCATCTTTATAGAGAAAAACAGATATCTCATCTCCTTCTTTGAGATGCCCTTTCACCTCTCGGTTGGAAATGAATATTGTTTCGTTTGTTTCTGGATCTTCTGCGGTAATCCCTTTGTCTGCAAGGGTGATCACCTTCATTTTATTTATCTTTCCTATTTTCATATATTCTGAATTCTTATGAGAGATGGTTGTCTCTTTCTTCGCAAAGATAGAATATTTTTATGTCAATGAGCCATATCCATTTTATAAATATTTGTTATTGGACTTTTCATTTGATAGTTTAAACAGTTCAGAATCATTGTTAATGTTGTTTTTTATGAAGGGAAAAAATATCTTTGTAATGTTTTATGCCTTGTTTTTTACTATAGGCGTGTTTCATATTCACCTTATAATAAATAATAAATTATATGAATTGTGGTGATTCTTCTTGTCTAGTGATAATTATATTTATGGTAGGCTTTGTCTTTCATGAGTTGGAGGAAATCATCTTCCAACGTGAATGGATGATGAAAAACGCTGCGACCTTAGCGCAACGACTTCCTAAACTGGGACGTGTGTTTGACCATCTACTCACGTTAGACACTAAAGCGTTTGCTTTTGCTGTGATTGAGGAAACGATTGTGATTGCATTGGCGATCTTCTTACCTTTATATATGCATATGGATTGTCCCCTCATTTGTTTTGGCCTTTTCTTTGCCTATACCATGCATCTGTTGGTTCATATCATTCAAGGTTGTTTGATTCGCAGATTTGTTTCTGGAATGGAACCTTCTGTTTTTCAATATCTCAACTTTGGATTCTTCTCCTATATTTATGCGTCGATCATCTATCGTCATTATGTTCCTGGATTGGCAACCGCCTGTATCCTATTTCCTATTTTTGTATGCATCACATGGGTCTATGGATCTTCAATCGATGCTGATGTTCTTTCGTTTGTTTTAGCTGGATTAGCAGGTATATGCTTCCTATTGGTGAACCTTTTGTTTTCTCATTGGCTGGGGAAAAAGATTAGTTCGCTTTTGTGAATTCATCTTTTATAACATTAAAGAAATTGAAATCTCATGAAATATGCCATAAATAATGATACACTAACCTATCGGAATGGCGTTAAAAGCATTGAATACAAAGACAAACCTGAAGAGATAAATGTAAAATGCATTATCATCCCTGGTTCTGTGGAACGAATTGATGACAGGGTGTTTATAGATGTCTCCTCGTTAGAGAAAATTGTATTTGCAGAAGGTCTAAAAGAGATTGGTGAAATGGCTTTTGCCTATTGTACGCAACTGAAGGAGGTTGTCTTCCCTGAAAGTCTTGAACTAATTGAAGAAAAAGCCTTTTTTAATTGCACCACTTTGGAACGTATCGTCCTGCCTAAAAAACAAAAAGTCGATATTGGGGCCGACGCCTTTGCCGATTGTATCAACTTGAGAGATGTTGAGATTAGTGAAAACCTCACCATCAGGATACGGGCCTTTGAAAACACGGCGTTCCTAAATGCATTACGTGAGAAAGATCCGCTAGTGATCATTCTTGACGAACTATTTGATGGAAAAAATTTTCAAGGTGATTTGATCGTACCAGATCATGTGAAGGGTGTTTCCAGTGGAGCTTTCAGAGGCAACACAAAACTCACCAGTGTTGTATTCCCAGATACAGTGGAATATATCTCCTACGCTGCTTTTGAAGGTTGCACTTCACTTAAAAAGGTTGTGTTGCCAGCTAACATGGAAGATATTTGTGAAGCTATATTTAAGGATTGTGTCTCATTGGAAGAGATTGTTCTCCCTAAGTGTGAGATTGTATCTATATATGGTCATGCATTTTATAATACGCCATACCTAAAGAAGCTACAAACAGGAGATAATCCTGTTATCATCAACGGTTGGCTGGTGGATGGGTCCTGCTGCCAAGGAAAGATACATCTGTCGGGCCTAAAAGGCATCTCGTCTTATGCGTTTAAGAATAACTATAGGATAACTGATGTGGAGATTGACGAAGGATGTGAATTCATTGGATGGGAAGCTTTTATGAATTGTCTTGCGCTAAGGACCGTGAAGCTTCCATCACAGATGAAGAATCTTGAATGTTCAATTTTTCGAGACTGCTACCAATTGGAAAGAATAAACATTCCAGAAGGCATAGAGAATCTTCGTGTGAGTATGTTTAATAATTGTATGTCGTTAACAGAGATTTCGCTGCCTCAATCGTTGAAGGAAATAGAAAACAGAGTTTTCCGTAACTGCAAGAAACTTAAAAACCTGAAGATTGATCCTTCGGTTGAATTGGCTCCTAATTATTTTAAGATAGACAAATCTGCACAAATGAGGCGTGTTATTACGATAAAGCCTCGAAAAACCTTTCGGGAGAGTTATCATGACGGACAGAAGGAGTGCTTGATCGTGGAAGAGAATAAATACACAGATCGAAAGGATCTAGAGGTGGTGATTATTCCAGAGGGTGTAACTGTCATAGGAGCAAGTGCATTTAAATCTTGTGAGAATTTACGGGAAGTGGTTTTGCCAGATAGTCTTGAGATAATTGAAAGTTTTGCTTTTTATTATTGTGATAATTTGAAAGAGATTGTTTTCCCTAAACAGTTGCGAGAGATTGGCGAATATGCATTTTGCGTCTGTAAAAGACTTGAGAACATAGTACTTCCGAATAATTTAAAAAAAATGGGAGATAAGGCATTCAGCTCATGTGAAAAACTAAACAGTGTTTGCTTTTCACCTAGTATAGAAAAAATTGGAAACGGCTGTTTCGATAATTGTTATAACATACAAGCTATCTCATGGCCAGCAGGTGTTCAAAAGATTAATGGTTGCATGTTTCAGTGCTGTAGTTCGTTAGAAACATTGAAAATTCCAGAAGGTGTTACCTCCATAGAGGATAACCTCGTTTCGCATTGCGATAATCTAAAATGCATCGAGATGCCTTCATCATTAAAGGAAATAAGTGAAGGCGCTTTCAAAGAATCTGGTATAGAAGAAATTTCCATACCGGAGGGTGTGGAGATTATCCGAAGTTATGCTTTTGAAGATTGCAAGTCACTGCGTTCTGTCACCTACCCTTCCTCGTTGAAACGCATTGAGAAATGGGCATTCAAGGGGTGTGACCAATTACACCGTCCGAAGAGGCAGAAGGGTGTGTCTATCCATAGAGATGCTTACAAATGTAGCTTCTTGACGTCTGTTTTGAACTTTCTTAAAGAGTTTTATTTTTCTTATATTTTATTTATTCTGATCGTTCTGACAATGTTGTTTTCCTTCTTTTTCCCAATCCTTAAAGCGATAGAATTAGCTTTTATAACTATTGTGGTTGGATGTCTGGCTATATTCTTGTTTATTTTGTTCTTATTTAGGAATGGACTTCCTCATCATAATTAATTGAGAGAGAAGAATCTTGTACTTGCTCAATCCTTCTTCTCTTTCACCCGAATTCGTACACTTCCCGTATTACTCATGAACTCTGGTGCATACATACATTGTGCGGTTGTGATTCCGTTGCAGTAATCTCCCGCATGGGTCACCCATAACGGATATTCGAAGACGTATGTACCTTTTGCCAGATGACTGAAGAAGTAGTACATGGCGGCATCCTTCGGTGATTGATAGTAGCAAACGCCTTCGCGGCATTGATAGCCTGAGAGCGGTTGAACAGGCTCCAGACAGCTGGCCCGTTGGTCTTTCAAGGAGACATAATCCATGTCTCGGTTGGTACGTAACGTCAGACGTACCACTAACTTATCACCTACAGAGAGTTTCGTTCCCTCGTTTATCTGCTTCAGAACTGGCTTGCCATTCTCCTCTACTTCCAACATCACCATCTTCTCCACATGGAGGTCGGTCTTATTTTTCTTAACCTTGTTGATCTCCTCTTCGAATTGCCAATAGAGCGCACCCCAAGAGATGTTACCGCCTGCTTTGCTTTCCAACTTCACATGTCCCATCTCAGGTTTCACCTCATCTCCATTGATGTATTCAGTGAAGTAGCCCGTGCCTGCTTCTTCTTTCTTAGGTTGTACAGTCTTATCGCCTAGGTTGATCGTTACTTGATTATCGTTGGTAATCCAATCTGATCCGCTTAGGAGCAGTACGTTCAGAGCATCCACGTTAGCGATTGGATTATTCCAATCTTGTGTACGCTTTTGGTTGAGCAACCACAGACGTAGCTCGTCTTGTTCCTTTACTTTAGGATCCACCATTTCCAAGGCCTCCATGATACGTGTATGGGTGGAGATGGCGGCATCGAACCATAGGTAACCGCTAGTGTTATTCATCCAGAACATGCCCATCTCGTCGGTTGTTGTGGAGGTGTTGCGGAAAAATTTGACGATACTCCTTGCCAGTTCTGTATCTCCATTTTGATAGAAGGCAATGGCTGCCATCGCTTTCCCGTAGAGGGAGAATGATTTCCAACTCTTTTTGGCTAAATTATAGTAGAATGAATAGGCTTCCTTTGCTTTCTTGCTCACTTTTACTTCTGGGAAGAGACTATATACTTGGAAATAGTAGAGTGTCTCCATGCTTACGTAGGCATGCTTTTCAAGACTGTCCGGATAAGTCTTTTTCAAGGCGTTATATTCCTCTGCTAGTTTATTGTCTAAGTAATGGAGTGACGATTCATATTTTGCATCCTGTAGGAGGTTATCGTTTATGATGCCTGCTTTGCGCAGACGACCGAAGTTGTCAAGTACGAAGAGTGTGGTGTGTATGCATGGATAATTGCTTTGGTACCATGAATATCCTCCGTTATATAAACGAGCTTTTTTCAATTGACCAAATATTAAATCACATACATTCTGTAGATTTTCTACTGCGAAGAGAGCTGTGAGCCGTTGTTTCATCTCTGTATCGTTTTTGGCTTCAAGTACCCAAGGCGATTCGCTCAGAAGAACGTTTCTCACGTCTTTATTTTTCTCTAAATTAGAGAGTAGTGTCTCTTCATCCATGCCTTGTTGCTTCCATGTGTTGATTATGTTGAAGATTTTTGGATTGGAGTTTGCGATATGTTGAGCCATCAAAGCTGCGAAGTGGGCGGCTGAATAGCTTATTGTATTTTCATACTCTACTGTTATTGTTGAAGGAAGGGCTTGTATGGCGTACCAGATAGGGTT